>BBFD01000119.1 GCA_001313065.1 Silvimonas sp. JCM 19000 | reverse complement strand
GGGCGGACCGGTGCCGGGCCAGGGCGGCCTGGGCGCCCATCTCTGGCGGCAGGATGCCTAAAAGGTGTAACCGGTTTCCAGCTTCTCGCCCGCGGCATCCATAAACACCCGGTACAGTGGCGTCAGCTCGGCATAGCGCACGCACACCTTGCGGATGTATTCCAGCACGCGCGGGATATCGGCCAGGTAGCGGTCTTTGCCATCACGATGATGCAGCCGCGCAAACAGGCCGACAATCTTGAGATGGCGCTGCAAGCCTTGCCACTCAAAGGCGCGGTAGAACTCGCCGAAATCTTCATCGACCGGCAGACCCGCCTTGCGCGCTTTTTTTCCCAGTAACGGATGGCCAGGTCGAGCACCAGGGTTTCGTCCCAGGCCAGATAGGCGTCGCGGAGCAGGCTGACGAGGTCATAGCTGATCGGGCCGTTCACCGCATCCTGAAAATCAATGACCGCCAGTTCGTCGTCTTTGAGCATCAGATTGCGCGAATGGTAATCGCGCAACATAAACACCCGCGGTTGCGCCACGCTGTGCGCGATGATCAGCGCGCAACTGCGCTCCCACGTCGCCAAGGCAGCGCCTTGCAGCTCAACGCCCAGATGCTTGCCCAGATACCACTCGCGGCCGATTTCGAGCTCACGCCGCAAAAAAATGGGCGTCGAAATCGGGCAAGCCGGTGCTGGATAACTTGCTCTGGATCTCGACCAGGGTGTCGATGGCGCGGTTATACCAGGCACGGGCGCTGGCTTCGTCGGTTAATTTGCTGGCCAGCAAGGTGTCACCGAGGTCTTCCAGCAGGGTCAGGCCCAGGGCGGCGTCGTGCGCCAGCACCTGCGGCACACGGATGCCGGCTTGCGCCAGGCGTTGCTGAATATCCATAAAGGGCGCGCTATCAAACAGCTGTGGATCAGCGTCCATCACGATCAGGCTGTGATCGGCAAAATGCGCGCGCCAGTACACGCGCACGCTGGCGTCGGAGCCGCCCGCCGTCAGCGTTTGCGGCGCGGCGGGCGTCACCGTGGCCAGCCATTGCATGATTTGCGCGTGGCGGGCCGCCCGGTCCGGCGTGTCTGATACGAAGCTGTGTGTGGTTTGCTGCATGATTGCCGTTGCATTGGGGTAGAATCCGCCAATTCTATCAGCACGCCCCGCCCGGCCGCATGTTCGCAAAACCACCCTACCGCTGCTCTGTCTTTACGCTCGCCCTGTTGTCTGCGTTTGCCCATGCGGCACCGCCGGCGGCTCAGGACGTTCCCGTCAACCTCTCAGCCGACCACGTGGAGGGCACGCAGCCCGATACGCTCAAGGCCACCGGCGATGTGCATATCGTCAAAGGCGACGAAGAGTACTACGCCGATTGGGCCGACTATGACGACCCCACCCAGCACATCAAGGCGGGTGACAAGGTGCGCATGGAAAAGAACGGCGCAGTGATGACCGGTCGCGACCTCGATTATTTTATTGATCGGGCCGAGGGGACCATGCAAGACCCCGAGTACCAGTTTGCCGGCGGCGTCGGGCGCGGCGATGCGGTCGACATGCTGTTTGATGGGCAGAACAAATATCGCTTCAATTCGGGCCGGTTTACCACCTGCCCGGTGCAGACGGACGACTGGTATATCCACGCCCAGCATCTGAAGATCGATTACAACATCAATAAAGGCGAGGCGACCAACGCGTGGCTGGAGTTCAAGGGCACGCCGATCCTGTACATGCCGTGGATGAATTTTCCGCTGGATGACGGGCGCCAGACTGGTTTTCTGTCGCCCGCGCTGGCGGTGAACAACCGTAACGGCGTTGATCTGACGCTGCCGTTCTACTGGAATATCGCGCCCAACTACGACGCCACCATATACCCGCGTTACTTCGGGCAGCGTGGTTTGATGGTCGGGGCCGAGTTCCGCTATCTGCAGCCCAACTACGCCGGTTCGATCCGCGCCGATTATCTGAGCGACAAAGACGCCGATGCCAGCCGCTATGACTTGTACTTCAAGCATTCGCAAAAGCTGGCAGACCGGCTGACCCTCTCGCTCGATATCGAAAAGGTGTCGGACGACAATTACTTTAACGATTTCGGTGACCGCGCCGCCGTGGCGTCGCAAACCAACCTGCCGCGTCAGGGCATACTGACTTATACCGGCGATGGCTGGAGCAGCTCGCTCAACTGGCTGCATTACCAGACGCTGCAAAACGCCACGCATACCAACGACATTCCGTATGCGCTGTCGCCGCAGCTTACGTTTAATACCGCGCCCAAGCTGATTGATGGCATACAGACCAACTTCTCGGCTGAATTCACCAACTTCACCAGCGAATCCAAGACCAATGGCTACCGCACCTGGGTGTATCCCAGCGTATCGATGCCGTTTATTGCGTCATATGGTTTCATCACGCCCAAGATCGGCGTACACGCCACCAACTATCAGTTGAGCTCACCCGACGGCACCGATATGGGCAGCCAGAACCGGGTGTTGCCGATCATGAGTGTGGATTCGGGCCTGGTGTTCGAGCGCGATCTCAACATCAAGGACGAGGGCTTTGTGCAGACCCTCGAGCCGCGCGTTTACTACTTGTATATTCCGTACAAGAACCAGTCCAACCTGCCTAACTTTGATTCGGCGCAGACTGATTTTTTTTCCTATTCGCAGCTGTTCTCGGAAAACCGCTACACCGGGAACGACCGTATCAACGATGCCAACGAAATCACGCTGGCATTGACTTCGCGCCTGTTCGAGACCGATAGCGGCATCGAACGTTTGCGCGCTACCGTGGGCCAACGCTTTTATTTCACCAGCCCGCAAGTGTCGCTCGACAGCACCAGCCTGCCTGAGACCAACAAGTCTGACTTGCTGGTTTCGCTGGGCGGCCAGGTCTGGCGCAACCTGAACGCCAGCTATGATCTGCAATACGATCTGCAGCAAAAAAATCGACGGGTTACCAGTCGGTAGGATTGAGCTGGACCCCGGCCGAACAAAAAAAAGTGCTGAACGTGCGCTATGTGCTTAACCGCACCGTGGCGATCGAGCAGCTGGATGTATCAGGCCAATGGCCGGTCACCCAGAACTGGTACGCATTGGGACACGTCAATTACTCATTGCTGACCGCAGACAAGAAACCACTCGATACACTGCTGGGTCTCGAATATAACGGCGGCTGTTGGGGCTTGCGCCTGGCGGCGCAGCGCTATGTCACCAGCGATGGCGGCAACAGCAACACGTATTATTTCTTGCTCCAGTTGGGCGCGCTGGGTGGACTGGGCACAAACCCGGTGAGTACACTGCGCCAGGCAATCCCCGGTTATACCGACATCTTCCCTACTAAGTGAAACAGTCATGAAGCTTCGTTCTTTCGCCGCAATCGCCGCGCTGGCTGTTGGCCTGATTGCGCCGTCCCTGCACGCCGCCGAGGTCGAAACCGTCGACCGCATCGTCGCCGTGGTCAACCGCGAGGTGATCACCGCCAACGAGCTGGCTGCCCGCGTTAATGCCGCGCGCACCAACCTCAAACAACAAAAGATTGCCGAACCGCCGCTGGAGGTGCTTAACCGCCAGGTGCTGGAACGCATGATCAACGAACGTGTGCAATTGCAGTACGCCGCCAACAGCGGGGTGAAGGTGGACGACGCCCAGCTGGAAAACGCCGTCAACTCGCTGGCCAAGCAAAACAAGATGTCGGTGCCGGAATTCCGTGACGCCCTGGCCAAGCAAGGCATCACCTTCAGCCAGTTCCGCAGTGAAATCCGCAATGAAATCACGCTGCAACGCGTGCGCACGCGTGAAATCGACAACCGCATTTTTTGTGACCGATGCTGAGGTCAGCGACTACCTGAAGCTGAACGCCGACAAGCCGTCGGTGGAATATCATCTGGCGCATATCCAGGTGTCGGTGCCAGAAAACGCCTCGCCGGATGAAGTCGCCGCCCGCCGCGCCAAGGTGGTCACCGCCCGCCAGGAAATCAACGCCGGTAAAGAATTCGGTACCGCTGCGGCGCAATACTCCACCGCCAAAGATGCCACCGATGGCGGCACCCTGGCTGGTACGCCGCCGGTAGCTTGCCGCCGCAACTGGTGGCGCTGCTGCAAAAACTGCAACCGGGCCAACTGACCGATATCATCCGCAGCCCGGCTGGCTTTGAGCTGGTCAAACTGCTGGAAGTGCGCGCTGCCGACGACCATCAAGTGGTTGAACAAACGCATGTGCGCCACATCCTGCTGCGCCCGACCGAGCTGGTGTCGGAAGGCGAAGCCAAGGCCAAGCTCAACCAGATTCGTGACCGCATCACCCGTGGCGCCAAATTCGAAGATATGGCCCGCGCCTTCTCGGAAGACGGCAGCGCCAGCAAGGGCGGCGATCTGGGCTGGATGAATCCGGGCGATACCGTGCCGGAATTCGAGCAAGCCATGAATAATCTGCAACCAGGCCAGTTAAGCCAGGTCGTGCAATCGCAGTTTGGCTTTCACCTGATCGAAGTGCTGGAACGGCGCAAACAAGACGTGACCGAAGATCGGCAGCGCGTCACCGTTCGCAACGAACTCAAGCAGCGCAAAGCCGACGAGCAGTTTGAAAGCTGGGCGCGTGAATTGCGTGACCAGGCTTATGTTGATATTCGTCTCAAAGACGAATAAGCATCCCATCACAAGGACGTCGTATCGTGCTGCCCCGCATTGCCATTACCTGCGGTGAACCTGCCGGCATCGGCCCTGAGTTGCTCGGGGCGCTGGCGGCAGCAGCTCTGCCCGCCCAACTGGTCCTGATCGGTGATCGGGACTTGTTGTGCCAGCGTAACCAGGCGGAATGGCCCGCCTGGTCGGCGCAAAGCAATGCGCCGGTCGCCATTCTGCACGTCCCGCTCGGTGCGCCCAGCGTGCCGGGCCAGCTTGATCCAGCCAATGCGCAATTTGTGCTCGATGTACTGGATGCCGCAATTGCGGGCTGCCTGAGCGGCGAGTTCGAAGCCATGGTGACCGCGCCGCTGCAAAAAAAGCGTGATTAACGAAGGCGTGGGCGGCAAGTTCTTTTATGGCCACACCGAATACCTGGCCGAGCATACCGGCACCTCCCGCGTGGTGATGATGCTGACCGGCGCCAGCCTGCGTGTGGCTTTGGCCACCACGCATTTGCCGCTGCGCGAAATTCCGGCGGCGATTACCTGCGACAGTCTGAGCGAGACGCTGCGTATTCTGCATCACGATCTCAAACACCATTTCGGCATCGCCCAGCCGCGTATTCTGGTGGCGGGCCTGAACCCGCATGCCGGCGAATCGGGCCATCTGGGCCGTGAAGAAATTGAGGTGATCGAGCCGACTGGATAAACTGCGGGCCGAGGGCATGGATCTGATCGGGCCCTTGCCCGCCGACACGCTGTTTACGCCGCGCCAGCTGGCGCGCGGCGATGCAGTGCTGGCGATGTACCATGACCAGGGTTTGCCGGTGCTCAAGTTCGCCAGCTTTGGCGAAGGCATTAATGTGACGCTGGGCTTGCCCATCATCCGCACCTCGGTTGACCACGGCACGGCACTTGATCTGCCGGCACCGGCAAAGCCGATGCAGGCAGCCTGATTGCCGCCACTGAGCTGGCGATCGAACTGGCCAACAAAAAAACGCGCGGTAAACCACCGCACATAGGGTGGGTCTCGACCCACCATTCAGAGGCAAAGAGCAGGTCGCGAACGTGCGCGTGGCGCAGCCCCGACCTCTCAACGCCGAGTAGCGGGTCAGTTCTCGACCACCCATAACGGCTGCAAAGGGCAACCTGAGCCGCCTAAGCCACTGCATAGCCTGTACCGGCATACTTCTCAATGGCTTTGATGGGTGGGTCGTGACGGGGACGCCGAGTCCCACCCTATGCACACATTCTTTTTTTCTTGGCAGGACTATGGGACACATCCCTCGCAAACGCTTCGGGCAGAATTTTCTGCAAGATCAAAGCGTCATTTACGACATTGTTTCGGCAATCAACCCCAAGCCGGGTGAGCCGGTAGTTGAAATCGGCCCCGGCCTGGCTGCACTGACCGAGCCGTTGCTGCAACGTGCCGGCCACTTGCACGTGGTCGAGATCGATCGCGATATCGTCACGCATCTGCAACAGCGCTTTACGCCGCAGCAACTGACCATCCATAACGCCGATGCGCTCAGCTTTGACTTTGGCGCGCTGGCCCGCGAGATTGCGCCTGGCGGCAAAATCCGGCTGGCGGGCAATCTGCCCTATAACATCTCCACGCCGTTGTTGTTTCATCTGGCGTCATTTGGCGATGCAATCGCGGATATGCACTTCATGCTGCAAAAAAAGAAGTGGTTGATCGCATCGTGGCCGAGCCGGGCACCACCGATTACGGCCGCCTGAGCATCATGCTGCAGGTCCGGTTTGCCCCCGAACATATTCTGAATGTGCCGCCTGGCGCGTTCTATCCGCCGCCCAAGGTTGATAGCGCCGTGGTGCGCATGATGCCGTGGCCCACGCCGCCGTATCCGGTCACTGACCTGGCCGTGCTGGAACAGATCGTGCAGCAGTCGTTCGGGCAACGCCGCAAAACCTTGCGCAACAACCTCAAAGGCACGGTCAGCGACGCCACGCTGTTAGCGCTGGGCCTGGACCCGACGCAACGGCCGGAGCAGATCACCGTTGAGCAATACGTCAAACTGGCCAATGCGCTGGCGGCAGAAACGCGCCGTCCGCTGTAATGCGGTTTGTGGTAAAACCCCAGTCGAATCAAAGCATATCCAGCATTGCTTACGGGAAATCCCGGCTTGCATACAAGGTCGGACCCAAACAGAATCGGGCGCTCAATGAACTCAGACAGCTCTGCAATGATCCGTTTTAATCAGGTCAACAAGTGGTATGGCCGCGACCACCATGTGCTTAAAAAAAACATCAGCCTTGAAGTAAAACAAGGTGAAGTGGTGGTGGTATGCGGTCCGTCCGGCTCGGGCAAATCCACGTTGATCCGCACCATTAACCAGCTGGAGCCGGTTAACGATGGCGAAATCTGGGTCGACGGCGTACAGGTCAATCATCCGCGCACCAATATCAACCGCCTGCGCGAAGAAGTCGGGTTTGTGTTTCAGCACTTCAATCTGTACCCGCACCTGTCGGTGCTGCAGAACATCACGCTGGCGCCGGTCAAAGTGCGCAAGATGAGCCAGGCTGCGGCTGCCCAGCGCGGCATGGAACTGCTCGAGCGCGTGGGCCTGGCCAACAAGCGCGACGCTTATCCCAGCCAGTTGTCGGGTGGCCAGCAACAGCGCGTGGCCATTGCCCGCGGCCTGGCCATGCAACCCAAGGTCATGCTGTTTGATGAGCCCACCTCGGCGCTGGATCCCGAGATGATCGGCGAAGTGCTCAAGGTGATGCAGAACCTGGCTGAATCCGGCATGACCATGATGGTGGTTACGCACGAAATGGGCTTTGCCCGCGAAGTGGCGGACCGCGTGGTGTTTCTGGACCATGGCGAGATTCTGGAACAAGCCGCACCAGCGCAATTCTTTAATAACCCCCAATGCGACCGGGCGCAGCAGTTCTTGCGTCAGGTCCTTGCCCCCATGCACGGATAAGGGGCGGCGACGCACCAGATACGGGCCGGCAGCCACGCTGTCCGGCCCCGTTTTTTTTGTCAGGGAAATCCGCAACTTACGCACACTCTGGCAAGGCATGAAACTTGCGTCGCTCAATCGCACCACCAGGCTTTAGGGATTTCACCGAGCGCGTTTGAAACATAAACCTGCTTATACTGGTCCTGACGCTAAAACTCGCTTACAGCAAAAAATGGAGAACAAGATGACCAAGCTTCTTCCCGCCGCACTGGCAATTGCCACCCTGCTTAGCGGTGTTGCCCACGCCGAAGAACTGACCGGCACGCTCAAGAAGGTCAAGGACAGCGGTGAAATCGTACTTGGCGTACGCGATTCGTCGATCCCGTTTGCGTATTACGACAATACCCAGAAGCCGATTGGTTACTCCATGGACCTGGCCAACAAGATTGTGGACAACGTCAAAAAAGACGCTGAACATGCCCAATCTGAACGTGCGCTATAACCTGGTTACCTCGCAAACCCGTATTCCGCTGGTGCAGAACGGCACCGTCGATTTTGAATGTGGTTCCACCACCAACAACCTGGAACGCCAGAAGCAAGTGGCTTTCTCGGTAGGTATCTTCGAAATCGGCACCCGTCTGCTGACCAACAAGAAGTCGGGCATCAAGGACTTCTCTGATCTGGCTGGCAAAAAAACGTGGTCACCACCGCTGGCACCACGTCCGAGCGCCTGATCAAGGCCATGAACGCCGACAAGAAAATGAACATGAACATCATCAGCGCCAAAGACCATGGCGAGTCTTTCCTGATGCTGGAATCGGGCCGCGCCGTCGCCTTCATGATGGATGACGCGCTGCTGGCAGGCGAAATGGCCAAGGCCAAGAACCCGGCCGACTGGACCATCACCGGCAAATCGCAATCGTACGAAATCTACGGTTGCTCGATGCGCAAAGATGACCCGCAATTCAAGAAAGTGGTGGATGACGCACTCAAAGCCACTTTCAAGTCGGGCGAAGTCAACAAGATGTACACCAAGTGGTTCCAGCAACCGATCCCGCCGAAGAATCTGAACCTGAACTTCCAGATGAGCGACGAGTTGAAGCAGCTGATCGCCAACCCGACCGACAAGTCGGCTGAGCAAATGTAATAGCCCTGAACGCGGGCCCGGCCCAAGCCGCGGCCTTGCGATATCAGGTTGTTGTTCCGGGGGCCTGCACCCTCTGTTCCGGTCTCGCCGCGAACAGCCGTGCAGGCCCCTTTGCATGAGGAAAAAAATAACCATGAATTACCACTGGGACTGGGGTGTATTTTTTCCGATCCACGGGCGTGGGTCATGAAATCTACCTGGACTGGTTTTTTCAGCGGGCTGGCCATGACGCTGGGCCTGGCGCTGGCCGGCTGGATCATTGCATTGGTTCTGGGCACCGTACTGGGCGTGATGCGTACGCTGCCGGGCAAAGCGCTGCCAGCGATTGCTGGCGCTTATGTTGATCTGTTCCGCAATGTGCCGCTGCTGGTGCAGCTGTTCATCTGGTATTACGTGATTCCCGACTGGTTGCCGGACTCGATCGGCAACTGGCTGAAGCAGGATATTTCGCCGACGACCAACGCGTTTATTACCGTTATGGTCTGTCTGGGCCTGTTCACCGCCGCCCGCGTGTGTGAACAAGTGCGTACCGGCATCCAGGCATTGCCGCGTGGCCAGGCCAACGCCGGCTATGCGCTGGGCCTGAATATCGTTCAGGTCTATCGCCATATCGTGGTGCCGCAAGCGTTTCGCATCATCATTCCGCCGCTCACTTCCGAATTTTTTTGAACATCATCAAGAATTCGTCGGTGGCGTCGCTGGTGGCATTGCCCGAACTGCTGGGCCAGACCAAACAACTGGTCGACTTCAGCGCCGCGCAATTCGAGGCTTACACCGTCGGCACGCTGATTTACTTTGTGGTCAATATCGCGCTGATGTTCTTTATGCGTTGGGTGGAAAAGCGCCTGCGTGTGCCTGGCTGATTGCGCTGGGAGGCAAATAACATGACGCTCACTGATTTGTCGCAAGCCCTGCCCGGTCTGTGGGAAGGCATGAAAGTCACGCTGGAGCTGCTGGTCATGGCCGTGGTCGGCGGCATCGTGGTCGGCACCTTGCTGGCGCTGATGCGTTTGTCCGGCAACAAGTTCATGGCGGCGGTGGCGGGTTTTTTACGTTACGTATTTCCGCTCGATCCCCTTGCTGATGGTGATTTCGTGGTTCTACTTTGCCGTGCCGCTGGTGATCGGCATGGTCACCGGCACCAACCGCCCGATCGGTGCGTTTGTGTCTTGCCTGGTGGCGTTTACCGCGTTTGAAGCCGCCTATTACGCCGAGATTATCCGCGCCGGCATCCAGTCGATTTCGCGCGGCCAGGTCAATGCGGCGTATGCACTGGGCATGACTTATCCGCAAGCCATGCGCCTGGTCATCCTGCCGCAGGCCTTCCGCAAAATGACGCCGCTGCTGCTGCAACAGTCGATCATCCTGTTCCAGGATACCTCGCTGGTGTATGCCGTCGGCCTGCTCGACTTCTTTAATACGTCGTACTCCAAAGGCAACATCACTGGCGAAATCGGCCAGTACATCATGCTGGCGGGTGCCGTTTATTTTGTGATCAGTTTTGGCGCCAGCCGCATGGTCAAGCGCCTGCAGAAGAGGTTCACCGTATGATTTCCATCAAAAAACATCAGCAAGTGGTATGGCGATTTCCAGGTGCTGACCGACTGCAGCACTGAAGTCAAAAAAAGGCGAAGTGGTGGTGGTGTGCGGTCCGTCGGGCTCGGGCAAATCCACCTTGATTAAATGCGTCAATGGCCTGGAAGCGTTTCAGAAGGGCGACATCATCGTCGATGGCACTTCGGTGGGCGACCCCAAGACCAATCTGCCCAAATTGCGTAGCCGCGTGGGCATGGTGTTCCAGAACTTTGAGCTGTTTCCGCATCTGTCGATTACGCAAAACCTGACGCTGGCGCAAATGCAGGTGCTGGGCCGCAATCGCGATGAAGCCACTGTCAACGGTCTGCGTCTGCTGGATCGCGTGGGCCTCAAGGCGCATGCCGACAAGCATCCGGGCCAGTTGTCGGGCGGCCAGCAGCAACGCGTTGCCATTGCCCGCGCCCTGGCAATGGACCCGATCGCCATGCTGTTTGACGAACCGACTTCGGCGCTTGATCCGGAAATGGTTAACGAAGTGCTCGACGTGATGGTCGAACTGGCGCAGGAAGGCATGACCATGATGTGCGTCACCCACGAAATGGGCTTTGCGCGCAAAGTAGCCAACCGCGTCATCTTTATGGATAAAGGCGCGATTGTGGAAGACGCCACCAAAGAAGACTTCTTTGGCAGCCCGCGCAGCGAACGCGCCCAGGTCTTCCTGAGCAAGATCCTGCACCACTGATCGCCGCCAAGGCCCATAGGGTGGGTCATGACCCACCCTATCGCTGGCCGCGATTTATGGTTTTGTTTCTTTGCCGTGCCCTTTAAAACGCATAGCGGCCGCCCAGTTGCCCTTGCAGGCTCGAATAATTCTGCTTACCCGTCTGTAGTGCCGCGTTAAACCACCATTGCCAGCCCGCCGTGGTTTGCGTTTCCACCCCGATTTTCATTTCATAGCGATTCTGCGGCAGCGGTTGTTGCACCGGCGTGCCGTCGGCGAGGATGGCGCCGCTGCGGGCGGAGCGCCACCAGTTCAGTTCTATAAACGGCTGTAGCGTGCGCTCGCTGGTGACGCGACCGTAAAAGCGGCCGCCGACACGCGTGGTCCAGCCGCCTGCGTTCTGGCTGCTGATCACGGTGCCGTTCTGCTCGATGTGGTCGCCTTCTTGATACGCCGTGTAAATGGCCTGCAGTTGCGGCAGCAGATACAGTTGCTGCGCATCACTAAGCAAGAAGTCATAGCCGGTCTCCAGCGAACCGGCCCAGCTATGGCTGTGGTAATTCTCTTGCGGCAACTGCTCGCCGTGTACCTGATTGCGGAAGCTGCCGTATTGCGCCCAGCCATCCACATACGCCCCGGCGCCGCCATACCAGGTGGCGTAGACGCCCGCATTGTAGGCCGTGACCTCTCCATCCGCGTTGGCGCTCACGCCCTCGGCTTTGCTGCTGCTGGTGACATGGCCATAGCCCAGCATAAGCCCGGCGCGGACACGTTGCGCGCCCAGGTCACGCGCAGCAAG
>BBFD01000118.1 GCA_001313065.1 Silvimonas sp. JCM 19000 | reverse complement strand
TTCAGATCAGGCTGCAACACCGGCGCCTGCCCGGCCCGCGCAGCCAGACCTGCCCGCTGCCATCGTCAGCCAGCCAGGTCTGGCCCGCGCCGTCACTGGCGACGCGATACACCCACCGCTATGGTTGAGCGCCGTGCTTGCAGCCGCCGCGGCCGCAAGCGATGCAGGCCTTCGCGGCCGTTCAGCCAGAGATTGCCTTCGCGATCTTCCAGCGCCAGGTCGAACTGATCCAGCGGCGGCGATATCGGCACGCGCTGGCTGTAGCGCACAGCGCGCCGGCTGCGGCGGCAGCAGGCACAGCGTATCGCCGCAGCGCAACGACCACGCAATGCCGCTGGCATCGATCAGCCGCCCACCCGGGATTCATTGAAATTGCTATCCGCTGGCCGGCGCGCTCCCGGCAAGGCATCGGCCAGCAGGCGTAGCCCGCCGTCGTGTCGATCTATCAACCAGACCTGTCCATCGGGCGTAATGCTCAAGCCGCCGCCGGTGACAGAGGCCGACACAAAACGATTGTGGCTGCGATCCAGTTGCCACGCGCCGTGGTCGCCCGAAGCCCACAGCCGGTCTTGCTGATCCAGCAACAGTCCACGACGGTTGCCGGGCGGCATGCCCGGAATGAGCGGTACTTCGGTCCAGCGACCGTGCGCAAAATGATGGACGCCATCGCTCAGGGTCCACAGGCTGCCGTCGTGGTCGATAACCAGGCTGGTGACCGCCTGCGGCGGCGCGCCGGGCAAGCGCGTCAGGTTATCAATGCGGCCGTCCGGGTGCAGCACCGACACGCCGCGCCCGAAAAAACAGGATATAAAGATCGCCATTCGGCGCGGCATGCAAAGACAGGGGCCGGTTCTGATCCGGCGAATAGCTACTGCCCACATCGATGCGCGCAAAGTTAACGCCATCAAAGCGGAACAAGCCATCCACCGTGGCCAGCCACAAGTAGCCATTTGGCGTTTGCGCCATCCCCACCACATAAGAAATTCCCTGGTTTTCATAGGGCCAGACAGTGTGCTGCCAGGCGTTGAAATCAACGGTGGCCGCACGGGTGGGGAGCAGCGGCAGCAAGCACAACAAACAGGTGAGAAAGGCGCGGCGCATCGGTGGGTCGGAATTCCGGGCACGTACAAGGATCAGGTGGAAGGACGGCGCCAGCGGCCGTCGGCCACGCATCATACGTCAGGAAAACCGGGCCCGGATGGCTGCTTGCGGCGTGGACGCGGCGCATCGCACCGGCCAGGTCGTCGCTCCGCATTCAAAGCCAGCCAGGCAGCGGCGCAGATGCTGGCTGAAGCGCTCACGGGCGAACGCAGATTGCGGCAACGATCCACGCAGCAAGGGCCGAATGCGTGTGATACGGCATTCGGCCCCTTATCAGATTTAACCTTGGGTTATGCGCGCACGACTTTCTCGCGCAGCCACTGTGTGACCAGCGCAAACGACTCATCCGAATTGCGCTCATAAATCAGCCCGTGGCCGTTACCGCGAATACCGTGCGCCGGTAAATCAACATGATCCACCGCTGCCCCGGCGTTACCCAGAAAGCAGAATATCCGCCGCATAGGTGGCAAACACCGAGGTTTCGCCGGTAACCAGCGCCACCGGCAGCCCGGCCAATGCGGGTATGCGCAAGCTGGCCGGATCAGCCGCCTGCACGGCGGCCGCTGATGCCAATGCAGGTGCAAAGGTCATCGGCGCGGCCGTCAGCCCCCAATCCAGCGTGCCTATACCTGGCGTATGCCCGAACACCGGCCCCATGGGCTCGACGGCAACAATGGCCGCCACCCGTTGCGGCCGCCGATCTGCCAGCAGCCAACCATCCGGCCCCGACGCCGAGTGCGTCACGATGATGGCCTTGCCGATCCGGTCGAGCAGCCGGGCGAGGCGGTCCGCATCCATGGTTTGCGATGCCGCCAGATCGGCGGGCATCGGCCATAGCCGGCGATGAAGCGTCAAATGCAGCCGCATCTGTGGCGGCAAAGGGCCACTGGGTTTCCGCGCCGCCTCGGGAAAATACACCTGCTGTGCGCGCTCATAGGAGAAGGCCGGCCCCATCGGCCCCAACAGATCGGGTGATAGGGCGAGCGGCCATGCCCAGGGCGGTCGACGCAGAACACGGCATAACCGGCCTCAACAAAGCGCTGCGCCCAGCCGGGGCGGCCATCGGGCGTATCCAGCCATTCCGTGCCCTGGAAGGTGCCGCCGTGCACCAGCACCACCGGATACGGCTGGGTGACCTGCTCCGGCGCCTCCCACGCCACATACATCGGGCCGTGCTGGAAGGTCTTGCCGTCACGGACCAGGCGGTCGCCGGCACCCAGAAATCACCGCGGCGCGAGGTGCGTGGCGCTTGGCTGAGCCATGGCTGGGCGGCTTCGATCAAAAGGTTGCTCATGCTGCGTGCTCCAGTGTGGTCTGCAAGGGATGGTCGGCCAACGGATGTATCTCGATCTGCATCCATGCAAACAGCGGCAACTGGCTCAGCGCGGCATGCAGCGCGGTGGCATCGCTGGCGTGCCAGACGCTCCAGTTGCCCTGCTTGCCGGGAATGCGCCAGATCTGCTGCAACTGCCCGGATTGCATCAAGCGCCGTGCCTGGGCGAATTCGGCCCGCATCAGATCGGCCCGTTCTGGCGCGCTCAAGTCGGGCGTCAAGCTAACAATTATGTTCAACAAGAATTTCATGTGGTGATATCCCGGAAATGAAAGAAAGCTGCCGCAAGGCTTTATGCATCAAGGCTTGTGGCAAAATGCAGGCGCAATTCTGCGGATGTCGGACACCTTGCAACACTGACATCCCTGCAGCTTTCACTTTCATTTTTTGTACGGGTAGCGCATGGACTGGAACGACCTGAAAATCTTTCTGGCAATCAGCCGCAATGGCTCGCTGGGCGCGGCGGCCCGGCAACTGGAGGTCAGTCATCCCACCGTAGGCCGTCGATTGCAGGTGCTGGAACAGCAGTGCGGACAGCCGCTGTTTCGCCGCACCAGCGCGGGCCTGGTGCTGACCGATATGGGCGACAGGATTCTGCAACTGGCCGAAGAGATCGAAGCCAATGCCTTGGCGATCGAACGGCGTATGAGCGGCGGCGCAACGCAATGCGAAGGCCTGTTGCGCATCTCATCGGCGGACTGGTTTGCCAGCTATGTGCTGCCGCCGGTGATCACTACCCTCGCCCAGCGCCATCCGCTGATCGTGCCGGAAATCATCACCGGCCCACGCCAGTTTGACCTGACGCGACGCGAAGCCGACGTCGCTTTCCGGATCGTGCCGTTCAAGGACGCCGACATTGTGCAACGGCGTTTGATGAGCATGCCCTACGCTGTCTATACCAGCGCCGCCCAGCCTTGGGCGCCGAGCGATGCGGCCGCCAGACTGATCGTGATGAATACCGAGCAATCGCATTACCCGGACGTGCAATGGCTGCATCAACGCCTGCCACGCGCCAGCACGGTGTTTACCAGCAGCAGCCGTACCGTGCAGGCGCAAATGTGTGCTGCCGGGCTTGGCATTGCGGTGCTGCCGCGCTTGCTGGGCGATCAGTTACCGGCGCTGCAACAGCTTGATCTGGGCGAGCCCCCGCCTGGTCGCGAGATCTGGATGGGCTATCACCAGGATATGCGCCGGGTAGATCGCTTGCGCGCCTTGGCGGATATTGCCGAGGAGGTGCTGCAGCGCACGCATCCGGGATGACTGACGACCGATATTTTTTTGTCGCGCTATATACGCGGCCCCAGCGCCCATGGCGTCACCGTTGCAGCGACGCGGCGTGGCGCGTTAACTAGCCGGCCATGGCCTGAATCGACGTCCGGTCAGCCAACCAGGTGTCATCAAAGAAGGTGACTTCGCCCGTGGCCAGGTCATGTTTAGCCCCGATGATGCCAATCTTGCCCGCGGCGACCATGTGCTCAAGGATGTAACTGCGATTGATGATGGAACGCACCGCATGACGCACATTGAGGTCGGCGACATTTTCAACGAATGCGGCGTTCCTTGAATTGCGCTGGGACGGGTCCAGCGTCTGCCCTTCCTGGTACACAGCCGGCTGAATCTTGGACAGCAGCTCAGTCAGATTACCCATCTCGACATGGTCGCACGCGCCTTTGACCGCGCCACAGGACGAATGCCCGAGCACCACAATCAGCCGCGACCCGGCCACGCTGCAGGCAAATTCCAGGCTACCCAGAATGTCGGTGTTGATCACATTGCCCGCGATACGCACCGAAAAGATATCGCCTAGTCCCTGGTCAAAAAATGAGCTCGGCAGAGGTCCGGCTATCAATGCAGCTGACGATGGTGGCAAAGGGCCATTGCCCGTCACGGGTTTCATTGGCTTGCTGCAGCAGGTCGCGACTTGCACGCAGATTGCTGACGAAACGCGTGTTGCCCTCCTTCAAGAATTGCAGGGCGAGCGCAGGCGTGACGGTGGCTTGTGTTTCGGATGTATGGGTTTTCATGCCAAGGCGGATAAGTGTGGACTGGGTCGAAATATTACTGACCGAGCGAGAATAAGCAATATCCGGATTTGCAGCGCCGCCCATTGCCTGGCACAAGCGGACGGCGTTAGAGCGCCCGGCGATGGGCTTGGGGATGCTCCCGCTTCAGTCGGGCGACTGGTTTCGACCAGGCGCTTGGCGCAGCCGCGGTCTGCCAGGCATGGCTCACCCAACCAGCGATAGAAGGACGCTTGAGCAGGCTTATCGTTGACGGTTTAGCCACGCTCAGCCAGCGCCCTTCCCGCCTTATTCCACCGTCACGCTCTTGGCCAGATTGCGCGGCTTGTCCACGTCCGTGCCTTTGCGGCAAGCCGTGTGGTACGCCAGCATTTGCAGCGGCAGCGTCAGCACCACCGGGGCCAGCGGGCCGGAGGCCACCGGCATGGTCAGTACGCGGTGGGCGCCGGCGTGGGCGGCTTCGCAGCCGGGTTCGGCCAGCAGAAACACCTTGCCGCTGCGCGCTTCGACTTCGCGCAGGTTGGACACCAGTTTTTTTCCAGCAGCTCATCGGCGGCGGCGCAGACGATGATGGGCATGTTCTCGTCCACCAGCGCCAGCGGGCCGTGTTTGAGTTCGCCCGCGGCGTAGCCTTCGGCGTGGATATAGGCGATTTCCTTGAGCTTGAGCGCGCCTTCCAGCGCGATCGGGAACAGCGTGTGGCGGCCCAGGAACAGCGCGTGGTTGTAATGCGACAGCTCGTGCGCCCACTTATCCAGCTCACCATCCAGCGCCAGCATTTCTTCCACCAGCACCGGCAGCTTGTGCAATGCGCCGACGATTTCGTCCAGCGCGCTGCTCGACAGGGTCTGCCGGCTTTGCGCCAGCGCAGCGGCCAGCACGTACAAGGCCACCAGTTGCGTGGTAAAGGCTTTGGTCGAAGCGACGCCGATTTCCTGGCCCGCTTGCGTCAAGAACAGCAGATCGGATTCGCGAGTCAGCGTGGAGTGCGGCACGTTGCACAGCGCCAGCACTTTAACGTCGCCGCGTTCGCGCGCCGAGCGCATGGCGGCCAGCAAATCGGCGGTTTCGCCCGATTGCGAGATGGCCACGATCAGCGTGCCGTCCTGTTCGCGGCCTTTGCGGTAGCGGTATTCGCTGGCAATGTCCACGCTCACCGGCAGGCCGGTCCATTCTTCGATCCAGTAACGCGCGACCAGACCGGCGTGGTAGCTGCTGCCGCATGCCACGATGCGCACAGCCGGGGCCCGGGCAAACAGGGCGTCGGCTTCCGGGCCAAACAGGGCGGGCTTGCAGCCCAGTTCCAGCACGCGTTGCAGCGTGTTGGCGATGGCGGTGGGTTGCTCGAAGATTTCTTTTTTTTGCATGTAGTGGCGGAAGTGGCCCAGGTCAGCGGCATCCGCCGACACGTCCACCGTGCGCGAGGGGCGGCTGACGGGTTGGCCGTCTGCATCAAACACGCGCACTTCTTTGCGTTGCAGCTCAGCGATATCGCCGTCTTCCAGATACACCATGCGTTGCGTTACCGGCAGCAGCGCAGAAATATCCGAAGCAAAAAAAACTGTTCGCCAAAGCCAAGGCCCAGCACCAGCGGACTGCCTTTGCGGGCGCAGATGACGCGCTCGTGATCGTCGCGGCTCAGCACGCCGATGGCAAAGGCACCGGTCAGGCGGCGCACCGTGGCTTGTACTGCCGCCAGCAGGTTTTGCGATTGTTCAAAATAGTGATGCACCAGATGCGCGATGACTTCGCTATCGGTTTCGGAGCTAAAGCTGTAGCCGCGCGCCGTCAGTTCGTTGCGCAGGTCCTGGTGGTTTTCGATGATGCCGTTATGCACGATCAGGATGCTGTCGCCGCCAGATGCGGGTGGGCGTTGGCTTCGGTCGGTTGGCCGTGCGTGGCCCAGCGGGTGTGAGCCAGACCGATCAGACCACTGGCGGTGCCGACTTTGGCGGTCAGGTCGGCCACCCGGCCTGCTACGCGGATGCGTTCGAAATGCCCGGGGCCGGTGAGTGCGATCCCGCTGGAGTCATAGCCACGATATTCCAGCCGTTCCAGCCCGGCCAACAACATGGGCACCACATTCCGTTCCGAGATTGCACCAACGATTCCGCACATAAACCCTGTTCCTTTCGACTGCTTTTGCCGGGAGGGCAAAAAAAGAGGGGCGACTTTACGCGCCCTACGCGCGCGCGTCTTTAGGCGGATACCCTGAAACCAGTTGCCGACGCGCGGTAATACCACTTGCCGGATTCTCAGTGAGAACGCGGCGCGGCACTTTGGGCCAGATCAAGCAAAGCCGCGGTGTCGACCGCATCAATCTGGTCAGCGTCCAGAAACTGTTGGGCATAGGCCAACCAGACCTGTTGCCGCAAAAAACACTTCAAACAGATCGCCATCGATGTGCTGATCGCGTGCCATCCGCGCCATGATGGCCAGGGCCTGCGAGAGCAACATGCCCTGTTTGTACGGCCGGTCTTTGGCGGTGAGTGCCTCAAACACGTCGGCGAGCCCCATGATGCGCGCCTGCACACTCATCTGATCGCGCGTCAGGCCCAGCGGGTAACCTTTGCCGTCCATACGTTCATGATGCCCACCGGCGAATTCGGGCACGCGCTGCAAATGGCGCGGCCACGGCAGCGAGGCCAGCATCTGGATGGTGACGTCGATATGGTGATTGATGATGTCGCGTTCAGCGCGCGTGAGCGTGCCGCGCCGCACGCTCAGGTTCTCGGCCTCGTCCGTGCTTAACAGCGCGTGCGCCTGGCCATCCACATCCAGCGTGCGTTGCGCAATGGCTTGCACGCGGGCGATATCGGCATCGCTCATGGCTTCGACACCGCGATTGGTATGGCGCAAAAAAAAGGCGCGGTCGGCTTCGATCTGCGCGCGCGTTTGTTGCCAGCTGGCGGCGTCGGTCAGGCCTTTGAGATGGGCGATTTCCGCATCGCGCAGCAACACCTCAAAGCGGGTATCGATTAACGCAATCCGATCAAAAAAAATGGTTTGCAGCTTGGTGGCTTTATCCACCACATGCACGGGCGTGGTGATCTTGCCGCAGTCATGCAGCAAGCCGGCAATTTTCAGTTCGTAACGGTCGGCGGCGCTCATGGCAAAACCGGCCAGCGGGCCATAATCGGCCTGGCACACCGCGTCGGCCAGCATCAGCGTCAGCTCGGGCACGCGTTGGCAATGCGCGCTGGTGTACGGCGACTTGTCGTCGATCGCCATATTGATGATGCCGATAAAGGCTTCAAACAGTTCTTCCAGCGCATTGATCAGCTGGCGGTTATTGATGGCGATGGCCGCTTGCGAGGCCAACGATTCCACCAGTTTCTGGTCGTCGGCGCTGAACGCGATGCTGTCGCCATTCTCGTCCTGCGCATTGATCAGTTGCAGCACGCCCAGCGCGGCACCGTCATGGTTGCGCAGCGGCACACACAAAAAAACGAACGCGAGCGATAACTCAAGTGTTCATCAAACTGGCGCGTGCCACTAAAGTCATAGCTTCGGCGGTGTAGGCGTCGGCGATATTGATGGTCTTGTCCAGATTGACCGCCGCTGCCGCCACATTGGCCAGGTTGGGGCTGCCATCGGCCAGCTTGAGCGGCAGCGCCGGAATATGCGCGCGGATAGGGCTGGTGCCGCCCCAGTGCAGATTGCGCGAACCGGTCATCACCAGTTCAAACTGCAACTGGTCGTCGCGCTGCAGATACACGGTTCCGGCATCCGCGTTGACCAACTCGCGCGCCGTGATCAGGATCATCTCGATCAGCTGCGCGATATCGGTCTGCGCCGACAAGGCAATGCCGATGTCGTTGAGCTTTTGCAATCGATTTCGTAGATCGGCGTGATCCATGCGTTCGGTCATCACTTGGGTGTGCAGTTCTTTAAAAGTCGAGCCGTTGCCGCGGCAGCAAGCGCGCAAAACGGCGGCCGCATACGGGGTCGTGCTGAAGTTGTTGCATGATCAATTCGTGGTCGGCTGGCTTTAGATGCGTAATCCAGACATCGGCCTCGTGTTGCATCTGGCCCAGCGCGGTCAGCAAGGCGCTGGGAGAAAAAATGCAGCGCAGTGCGCGCCAGATCGGCATCCTGGTCGGCAAATGCGGTTTCGATAATCAGCGCCCGCAGGTCGGCAATCTGGTTCACCGCCTGCCAGAACGGCGGGTGGTCGGCCGTATCGCCCGAAAACACCACGCAACCGTCCGCACTGTGCAAAGCATAGGCCACCGCGGGCACGGTATGCAGCGCGGGCAAGGCACGGATGCGGCCGCCGGGCACCTCTACGCTATCGCCCTGTTCCATCACGGCAAAGCGCAGAAACGGCGCCTGCGGGCTGGGGATGGCGGCAAAGTCAGGCCAGATCTGCCAGTTAAAGATATGCCGCTGCAAGACGTCGATGGCGGCCTGCGTGGCATGCACGGTAACCGGTTGCTCGCGGCTGCCAAAGGCGGTGTCCAGCAACATGGGCAGGCAGGCGATATGGTCCATATGCGCGTGCGTCAGGAAGATATGGTCGATCTGGAGCAGCGCCTCAAACGACAAGTCGCCCACGCCGGTCCCGGCGTCGATCAGGATGCGGTCGTCCAGCAGCAACGACGTGGTGCGCTGCCCGGCCCCGATCCCTCCGCTACATCCCAACACCTGCAATTGCATCTGGCCCTCTGCTAAAAAAAAGAAATCGCGACGCATCGGGTGGGTCTGGCCCACCGGTCCAAGCCGCGGACAAGCACACGATGCGCGCCAGCCGCTTGAGCGCGTTCCCACATGCAACGCCGATGCGACAGCGCGATATTGGCATGCGGCTTTGCGGGGTGGGTCTTGACCCACCCTACGGGCAGCCCTATTTCGTGTCGAATTCGTGGATTGCGCTCCACGCAGCGGCGGGGGGCAACTGTTGCCAGGCGGCAATGCGCTGCAGATACACCCGGTACAATCCACAGTCCGGCTCGGCCGCAGCCAGCAATTCTAATTGCGCGGCGGCAATTTGCCAGTGCTGTGCCCGGTAATCGCGCAGCACTTGTGCAAACTGCTCGGCTCGTGCTTGTAGCGCGGGGTCGCTGGCCGGCCCGAGCGGTTCGTACAAGGTAACCGGGTCTTCGCGGCCCTTGACCCGCACCCGGTCAAGCTCGCGATAAACCAGATCTGGCGCGGCCTGGCGCGTGGCGTCGGTCACGATCACCGGTACGCCGTAATGGGCGGTCAGGCCCTCAACCCGAGAGGCCAGATTGACCGCATCGCCCATCACCGTATACGTCATCCGATAACTGGACCCCATATCGCCGACCGTGACCACACCTGTGTTCACGCCCACACCCACAGCCAGCCTGGGCCAGCCGCGTTCTTGCCATTCCGGGTTGGCGGCAGCAATGGCGCGCTGGATATCCAGCGCCGCCAGCACTGCATTGTGGGCGTGGTTGGCGTCAGGCAAGGGCGCGCCCCAGAACGCCATCACGCAATCGCCAATGTATTTGTCGATGGTGCCAAGGTGACGGCTGCGGATAACGGTGGAGATCGTGGTCAAAAAAGGCATTCATGAAGCGCGCCAGCTCATCGGCTGGCATGCCTTCGCTGATGGCGGTGAAATGGCGCACGTCGGTAAACAGCACGCTAAGTTCGCGCGCCTGGCCCGCATGGTATAGGCACGCGGATCATCGCTCATGCGCTCGACCAGCTCTGGCACCACGTACTGGCCAAACAGCTCGCGTAGCTGGCTTTGCCGTCGTGTCACAAAGAAATAGCCGTATGCCATGTTGATTACATACAACACCAGCACCAGCACCAGCGTGTTGGCAAACGGCATGTCGACATAAGCAAAGCGCCACAAGGCCAGATCGGCCAGCACCAGCGCCAGCAACAGCAATGACGTGGTCAGCGTCGCCATCAGTGGCGTAAAGGTGGCCAGCAGCCACGTCAGTAATGGCGTCAGCACAATCAGCAACAGCAGTTCACCGCCCAGCAGATAGCCAGGCCGTTGCGGCAAATCGCCATCCAGCAGCGCCGAGATCATATTGGCGTGCACTTCAACGCCGGGATAGGTCTCGCCCACCGGGGTCACCCGCAAATCATTCAGGCCCGGTGCGGTGGCGCCGACCACCACAATGCGATTGGCCAACAACTCGCGCGGCACACGGCCACGCACCACATCGACCGCTGAAACATAAGTATAAGAATGTGCCGGGCCGCGATATGGCACGGTGGCCTGGCCATGCGCATCAACCGCCAGCCGCGTGTTGCCCAGGCGCAAGGCTTCCAGCTGCGGCACGCCGCCACCGGCTTCGATGACGGGCTCCAGCGCGGGATTGCCCTGCGCCAGCCGCACCAATTGCAATGCCAGCGACGGGTAAAACTGATTGTTGATCTGCACCAGCAAGGGCACGCGCCGGATGACACCGTCGGCATCCACTTGCGGCACAAAATGCCCGCCGCCGGCGGCCGCTTGTTGCAGCTCGGCCAGATTGCCGCCGTAATGCGCGCCTTGTAACAGCAGACCTTGCACCGGCGCCAGCGCGTCGGCAGGTAAGGCGGGCGGCGGCAAGGCGCCTGCGTTGACCGCGTCGTCACCATTGCTGTAGTAAAAACCCAACGCCACCGGCCGATTCTTGAGGCGCGCGCCAGGCGGCCATCGCCATCCAGTTGCGGCGCAATGCGGCTGAGCGTGTCTTTGAATTCGGGGACGTCCTTGAGCTCGCGGTTGGCCAGCCGTTGCAGCGCGGGCAGGCCGCCACTGTTGTCTTCTTCGGCAAACACCACGTCAAAACCGAGCGCGCGCACTTTATAGCGATTGAACGATTGATCGAGCAGCCGCGCCACCATATCGCGCCGCCACGGCCAGTGGCCGAGCGCCGCCAGGCTTTTCTCGTCGATGTCGATAATGGCAACGCGGGAATCCGGCTCGCTGGTGGCGCCCAGGCGGATACGCGTGTCGTAAAGATAGGCGTCCAGCCGGTCCAGCGCAGGCAGCGGCAGGCTGCCCACCAGATGTGCCAGCAACACCAGCAGCGTCAGCAGGCCCGCCAGTAGCTGCAGCCCATATTTTTTGATCACAAGATCAAGCCTGGTCCCGGAAGAAGAACGCCATTTTTTACACCAACCAGTTCAATCAAGTCTTCTTCCTTGAGCTGGATCATGTCGATGTCGTGACCGTTCACACACGGCTTGCGCGGGCCCTCGACATGGCTGATGACATAGCCTTGCGGTTGCCGCGTGATCACGGCCACCTGGCTGCCGGTGCGGCCCAGCGTGGTGGACGGCTTGTTCAGGATCAGTTCACGCCCGGCGTTGGCACCGGTCAGCACTTTGATCACGCCGATCTTG
>BBFD01000117.1 GCA_001313065.1 Silvimonas sp. JCM 19000 | reverse complement strand
GGCGGCGCCGGAAAAAACACAGCCGCATGCGCCCGACGCGTGCCGCGGACACCGTGTTAAAATCGCCGATCTATCCGGTCAAGCACACGGGCGTCATACACGCCTTCAGGAGAGGTAATGTCGGGCAATTCTACTGGTCTGTTATTCAGCGTCAGCTCGTTTGGTGAGTCGCATGGCCCTGCGATTGGTTGTGTGGTTGATGGTTGCCTCCGGGGATGGAACTGTCGGTTGAAGACATACAGGTCGAACTGGATCGTCGCAAACCTGGCACTTCGCGCCACGTCACCCAACGCAAAGAACCCGATACCGTAGAAATTTTGTCCGGCGTGTTCGAAGGCAAAACCACCGGTACGCCAATTGCGCTGTTAATCCGCAACCAGGATCAGCGCAGCCAGGATTACGGCAAAATCGCCGAGACCTTCCGTCCTGGGCACGCCGATTACACGTATTGGCACAAATACGGCATACGCGACTATCGCGGTGGCGGTCGTTCGTCGGCGCGCGAGACCGCGGTACGTGTCGCGGCCGGCGCCATCGCCAAAAAAGTGGCTCAAAGAACAGTACGGCGTTGAGATCCGTGGATTTATGAGCCAGCTTGGCCATATCCAGATTCCGTTCCAGCGTTGGGAAGATGTGCCGACCAATCCATTCTTCGCACCCGACAATGCCATCGTGCCGCAGCTTGAGCCTATATGGACGAGATCCGCGCCCAGCGTGACTCAGTTGGCGCCAAAATTTCGGTTATTGCCGAGAATGTGCCGGTAGGCTGGGGCGAACCTGTCTATGACCGTCTCGACGCTGATATCGCCCACGCCATGATGAATATCAATGCCGTCAAAGGCGTCGAAATCGGCGCCGGGTTCGATAGCGTGGCCCAAACCGGCTCGGTACACAGCGATGAATTGACCCCTGAAGGTTTCGCCAGCAATCACGCGGGCGGCATTCTGGGGGGAATTTCCAGCGGGCAGGATATCGTTGTGCACATTGCGGTCAAACCGACCTCCAGCATTGCGCAAGAACGCCGTTCGATCGACAAGGCCGGCAATCCGGTGCTGATGGCCACCACCGGCCGGCATGATCCATGCGTGGGGATCCGTGCCACTCCGATTGCTGAAGCAATGTTGGCGCTGGTGCTGATTGATCATGCGCTGCGTCATCGCGCGCAGTGCGCAGACGTTAAGGTAGATACGCCGCGCATTCCAGGAAAAAAAATCGCGCGCTGAAACTTGCTCATTCCAAAGGCGCCATCATGAAAAAAAATACAGTTATCTGAGTGTCTTCATGGCATTGCTGGTGGTACTGGCCGGTTGTGCCAGTACCCCGCCGCAGTTTGTGGCGCAGGTGACTGTACGCCATAACATTGCCAGCGATGTACACGGCAAACGTTTCCTGTTTGCGCAGACCGCCAATCAAACGCAAAGCCTGCTGGAGAAGCAGGTGCAAGCGCAGGTGGCCAATCAGCTCATCATGGCGGGCTTGCAACAAGCGGCGGTGCCCGCTGATGCCGACTGGCTGGTGGCGCTCAGTTATGGCATCGATAACGGCCAGGTGATCGTGACACAAGAACCGATCTGGGCCCGGTCGGCTATGACATGTATTACGGCCGCTACCTGGGTGGCGGATATTTCTACGCGCCCATGTTCTATCCGCAGACCGGCATCGTCGGCGTACAGCCGGTGCAGACCACCATCTATACCAGCACGCTCGCAGTGGATATTTCGGATCGCCGTTTGCTGCAAAACAACCAGTTCGCCAAGCTGTATGAAGGCAAAGCATCCATCGTTCGCAGCAACAAGATCTGGACTGGACTTTGCCCTTGCTGGCGCGCTCGTTGTTCCAGAGCTTTCCTGGTTTCTCCGGTCAGACGTCGACCGTGCGGATTCCGCTGCAGCCCACCACAACGCAAGCGGCCACCGCGCCAGCCCCCGCCGCGCCTTAGCCGCATAGCATGTCGTCGGTCCGCGCACGCGCTGTAAGCAGGGTTGGCCGGTTTTCGCTACAATGCCGCCAATCTTTGCCGGAACGACTTTGTGACCCCAGAACAGTATTGTGAAGACAAGGCTGCAGCCAGCGGCTCCAGCTTTTATTACAGCTTCCGTTTTCTGCCATTAGAAAAAACGCCGCGCCATCATGGCGCTGTATGCGTTTTGTCGTGAAGTCGACGATGTGGTCGATGAAACTCACGATGAAAACGTGGCGCGAACCACACTCAACTGGTGGCGAAGCGAAGTCGACAATATGTTTGCGGGTGCACCGCAGCACCCGGTCACCAAGGCGTTGCTGCCTGCGGTACAGCGTTACGACATGCCGCGTGAACTGCTGCTCGAAATCATTGACGGCATGGAAATGGACCTCGATATGGTGCGTTATGCCACCTTCAAGGACCTGCAGCTCTACTGTTATCGCGTGGCATCGGTGGTGGGCCAACTGGCTGCACAAATCTTTGGTTATACCGACCATAAAACGCTGCGTTATGCCCACGACCTGGGTCTGGCGTTTCAGCTCACCAATATTATTCGGGATGTCGGCGAGGACGCGCGCCGTGGCCGCATCTATCTGCCGGTGGAAGATCTGCAACGGTTCAATGTGCCCGCCGCCGACATCCTCAGCTTTAAAGAGACCGAACAATTTGCCGCTCTGATGACGTTCCAGATTGAGCGGGCCGAACATTACTACCAGCAAGCGATGGCGCAACTGCCCGCGGCGGATCGCAAGAATCAACGCACCGGCCTGGTGATGGCGGCGATCTATCGCGCCACGCTGGATGAAATCAAGCGTGACGGGGTCACCCATGTGTTAAACCAACGGCTCAGCCTGACGCCGATCCGGAAATTATGGCTGGCCTGGCGGACCTGGTGGTTTGGTTAAGCAAAGCAGAAAAGCCGCGCGCGTAGCGGTGATCGGTGGTGGTTACGCCGGCATGGCGGCTGCAGTGCGCCTGACCCAGGCTGGCTGCCAGGTTCAGGTGTTCGAAGCCGGGCCAATGCTGGGAGGGCGCGCCCGGCGCGTAAACGTGGCCGAAGGCGAACTGGATAACGGCCAGCATTTGCTGTTGGGCGCCTATGGCACCTTGCTGGGTTTGATGCGCGAAGTGGGCGTTGATCCGGCCGCTGTGTTTGTCGATATGCCGCTCGACTTGCAGGTTGATCCAGATTTCCGCTTGCGTTGCCCTGATCTACCCGCACCGTTCCACAGCCTGCTTGGACTGATCCGCGCGCAGGGCCTGAGTTTCAGCGGCAAACTCGCGCTGGTGCGGGCGTTGGCGCAAGCGCAACTGGCGCGCTGGCATACCCGGCCGGAATGGACGGTGGGTGACTGGTTGCAGGCGCGCAGCCAGCCGCTCGATTTGATCGAGCGATTCTGGCGCCCGCTGACTGTCGCTGCCCTGAACACCCCGCTTGAAATTGCCTCGGCGCAAGTCCTGCTCAACGTTTTGCGCGATTCATTGGGTGGTCCGGCCTTTGCTTCGCATATGTTATTTCCGCGCGTCGATTTCTCCGCGCTGTGGCCGGAACCGGCAGCGCGATTTGTCGAGCAATATGGCGGCACGATCCAGTGTGGAAGTATGGTGCGCGCCATCAATAAGGTCGGAGCGACTTATCAGCTTGATGCTGCGCCGGAGCGGGAGTTTGATGGCGTGGTGATCGCTGTTGCGCCGCACCGGCTACAAACAGTCACCGCAGGCCTGCCCGCTCTGGCGGCCACTGCAGCCGCGTTACAGCAATGGCCATACCAGCCCATCGTGACGGTCTACGGCCAATATGATGCCGCCTGCCAGTTGCCCGCGCCGATGCTGGGGCGTTCCAGCGGTGTTTGCCAATGGATTTTTTTTGATCGCCAGCAGACCCATGCCACAGCGGGGCTGATCGCGGTGGTGATTTCGGCCCATGGCGCTCATATGCAATGGACGCAGGCCCAACTGGCGGCGGAAGTCGCCAAAGAACTGAGCGCCGCTTATGGCTGGCCCGCACCGCAATGGCAGCGGGTAATCAGTGAAAAAACGTGCCACTTTTGCGTGCACACCCGATTTGCAACGCCCGCCCAACGCCACACCGTATGCAACGGTCTGGCTGGCGGGCGACTATACCGCCGGCGACTATCCGGCAACGCTGGAAGGCGCAGTGCGCAGCGGCGTTGCGGCGGCGACCGGTCTGATGATTGAGCTAAATAAGGAACAGCAAGCATGAACTGGAAAAAAACCCTCAGCCTGACGGAGCGGCCTTCAAGGATCGCGTCATTCTGGTGACCGGTGCCGGGGGCGGTATCGGCGAGGCTGCTGCGATGGCTTTGGCCGCGCACGGTGCGACGGTGATTTTGCTGGGCCGCAATGAGAAGAAGCTGGCGCGCGTCTACGATGCCATCGAAGCTGCGGGCTATCCGCGCCCGGCGGCGATTCCGCTGGATTTGAACAAAGCGGGCGAACCCGAATTTGCGCAATTGGGCATGGTCATCAGCAAAGAGTTTGGTCGCCTTGACGGCATCCTGCATGCCGCCACGGCGTTTGCTTTTCTGTCGCCGCTGGCCAATCAGAAAATGGACGAGTGGATCGAGCAATTCCGCGTCAATGTGGCAGCGCCGTTTGCCATGACACGGGCTTTGACCCCGCTGCTGGCCGCAGCACCCGACGCAGCGGTGCTGGTGCTGGGCGAGACGCATGCGCTGGAACCCAAAGCCTATTGGGGCGGCTTTAGCGCCTCCCGCGCGGGCCAACGTAATTGGGTGGAAATTGCCGCAGATGAATGGGAAGCGCAGCCGAATTTACGTATCAACTTGCTGGTGCCAGGTCCGATCCATTCGCCTAACCGGACCAAGACCCATCCGGCCGAAGCGTGGTCTGATCTGCCTTCGATTGCATCCATGGTGCCCGCATTGTTGTATTGGCTAGGTCCGCAGAGCCAGGGCCAGAGCGGCAAGGTTCTGCGTTTTGACGCGGCCGCGTAACGCAGACAAAACGTAAATAAGTCACAGATGTGAACCAAGTGTTGTTTATGCGCACTAAACGTAAGACTCGCTTGCATTTATTGCTGCGCAGTGCCAGCGCTCCGCTGGTTGGGGTTGGCGCCCCACATAGTGTCTCCATCTATTGGCTGATTAGGCCCCGCGCTTGCGGGGCTTTTTTTTTGGCCGCCGAAGGCGACGCATACACCGCAATCTGCGCATCCGGTTTTTTTTGTTCCAGGCTATGTCGCGCTGCCGTACGCGGCCGCTGCGGACTGGTAAAATCGCGCGTTCCGCATTGTTGAAATCATCATGACCCTTCAGGAAATCTTTGCCACGGATGGCCCCTTTGGCCAGGCGTTTCCCGGCTACAAGTTGCGCCAGCAACAGCTGGAGATGGCGCTTGCCGTGGAAGAAGCCATCAATACCAAGGGTCAGCTGATTGCCGAGGCTGGCACCGGCACCGGCAAAACCTTTGCCTATCTGGTGCCTGCATCATGGGCGGCGGCAAAACCATACTCTCTACCGGCACCAAGACACTGCAAGACCAGCTGTTTCATCGCGATTTGCCCTTGGTGCGCGATGTACTCAAAGTGCCGGTTACCGTGGCCTTGCTTAAGGGCCGCGCCAATTACGTCTGTCATTACCATCTGGAGCGCGCCAGGCACGAAGGCCGCTTTATGCGTAAAGAGGACATCATCGATCTGCAAAAGGTGGAGCGTTACGCCAAAACCAGCCAGTCCGGCGATAAAGCCAGCTGCGCCGGGGTGCCGGAAGATGCGCCCATCTGGCAACACGTTACTTCGACGCGTGACAACTGTCTGGGTAGCGATTGTCCGAATCACAAAGAATGCTTTGTGTTGAAGGCGCGTAAAGACGCGCAAGAGGCCGATGTGGTGGTGGTGAATCACCATCTGTTCTTTGCCGATGTGTGGTTGCGCGATGAAGCGCGGGCGAATTGCTGCCTGCCTGTAATACCGTCATTTTTTTGACGAGGCGCACCAACTACCCGAGGTCGCCAGCCTGTTTTTTTTGGCGAGACCGTAACCAGCGGCCAGTTGATCGAACTGGCACGCGATGCACGGACCGAAGCGCTGGTGGTGGCCAAGGATTTCGTCAAGTTGCCGCAGGCGTCTGAGGCGCTGGAAAAAGCCGTGCGTGATTTCCGGCTGGTGTTCAAGCCCGAGTCTGCACGGGTGCCGCAACATCAGGTCGCGGATTTGCCTGGCTATAACGAAGCGCTGCTGGATATGGTCAGCAAGCTCGATACCCTGCGCGATTTATTGGTGGCGCAGGCCGAACGCGGTGAGGGCATCGAGAACGCGGCCCGGCGCGCCCAGGAACTACGCGAAACGCTCAAACACTGGCAAGCCGGCGATAGCGAAGAGGCGGTGCACTGGCTCGACATCACCACCCACGCTTTATGCTGCATGCCACGCCGCTCAATATCGCGAAGCTGTTCCAGAAGCAACTTAACGCCAATCCACGCGCCTGGGTGTTTGCCTCGGCGACGCTGGCCGTCAATGGCAAGTTCACTCATTTTCAGCATGAACTCGGGCTGTGGCAGGCCGAGACCGCCACCTGGGATAGCCCGTTCGATTACAAGCAGCAGGCCGTGTTGTATGTGCCGCAAAACATGCCCGATGCTAATGCGCCGGAATTCACCCGCAAGGTGATCGAACGCGCGTGGCCCTTGCTGCAAGTAACGCATGGCCATGCTTTTCTGCTGTTCACCTCATTGCGCGCCATGCGTGAGGCGCACGAGCTGGTTACGCAGTTGCTTAAAGACAATGGGCTGGAATGGCCCGTGTTGTTGCAAGGCACCGGCTCGCGCACTGAACTGCTGGACCAGTTTCGTCGCTCGCCCAATGCCATTCTGGTGGCCAGCCAGACTTTCTGGGAAGGCATCGATGTCAAGGGCCAGCAATTGTCGCTGGTGGTGATCGACAAGCTGCCGTTCTCGCCGCCGGATGATCCAGTGCTGGCAGCGCGCATCGAGCAAATGAATAAAGCCGGCCGCAGTGCCTTTGTTGATTATCAGCTGCCCCATGCTGCCATCACGCTCAAGCAAGGGGCAGGGCGCTTGATCCGTGACGAAACCGATATCGGCATACTCATGATTGCCGACACCCGGCTGGTGGATAAGCCCTATGGCAAGTTGTTGTGGAAAAGCTTGCCGCAGATGTATCGCACGCGCGAAGTCGACACCGTAAAACGATTCTTTGAAGCCAAAACCAACCATGCCGCGTCCCGACAAGAACAAAGCCCGTCCGAAACTGGTAAAGCAAGCCCCGACGCCTAAGGCCTCGCCCACCGCTCGTATTCTTGGTCTGGTGCTGTTGCTGTTACTGCTGGCGAGCATCATGCAGGCATCTGGGTCTATAACGCCGTTAACCAGCCGCTGCCCTTACGCAGCGTGCCGCTCGACTTTGAGCTGGGGCCCGGCAGCGTGCGCCGGGTGGCGGACCAGCTGGAACAGCAAGGCGTGATCGATAATCCCTTGTTGTTCCGCGTCGTGTCACGCGTAACGGGGGCCGAGCGCCATATCATTGCCGGTAGCTACACGCTTTCTACCGCGCCGAGCTTGCTCGAATTGTTGAAGAAGCTCACTGACGGCGACGTCACTACCGTTTCTTTTACCTTGATCGAAGGGGCCAACTGGCGTGCCTTCCGCAAGATGCTGGATGACAACCCGGCCATCCGCCATGACAGCGCGGGTATGACAGACACGCAAGTGCTGGCTGCGCTCAAGATTGATGCGCCGACGCCGGAGGGGATGTTCTTTCCGGATACTTATCACGTTGATCGTGGCAGCTCGGATCTAAAGCTGCTGGCGCACGCACACGAACGCATGCAGAAAAAAAGCTGGATGCCGCCTGGGCGCAACGTACGCCTGATCTGTTGCTGAAAACGCCGTACGAGGCGCTGATCCTTGCCTCGTTAGTGGAAAAAAAGAAACCGGCCATGCGCCGGACCGGCCGCTGGTGGCAAGCGTCTTTCTCAATCGCTTGAAAGCCGGGATGCGCCTGCAAACCGATCCCACGGTGATTTATGGCATGGGCGAGCGTTATAGCGGCGTGTTGCACAAGGTCGACCTGGAAACAGACAGCGTCTACAACACGTACACGCGGGCAGGCTTGCCCCCCACGCCGATTGCTTTTCCAGGGCAGGCATCGCTGCTGGCGGCGGTGCAGCCGGCGACTTCACGCGCCTTGTATTTTGTTTCGCGCGGCGATGGCAGCTCGCAGTTCTCGGAGAGCCTTAACCAGCACAACGCGGCCGTGCGCAAATACATCCTGCAAACCCCACCCGCCGCGGCCGCGTCCGCGCCCTGACGTGTAGTCAAAATTTAACAGCTACAAAAAAATCGTTGATTTTTTTATGCTGCACTGCGTAAAAAATTCACCCAGCGTTTTGCCACGTATCCCCATACCGGGCGGCAGCCCGGTTAACGTTACGCGTTAAACCAGAAATCAGTGCAGCTTGAGTCTGATCGGCGTTATGCCTGATTTTATGCCGTGTTCACCACTACCCGTGGCGTTCTGGCGTGTAGGGCGGTGTGCGGTTCCATACCCTGGACAGCATATCTCCCGCCATGCACAGAAGGCCGCATGAGCTGGCTGACAGGTAGCGTTGAACGCGTAGTGGATGTTGCGGAATTACGTATGCGCGATCGGGATGATCCGCAGATGCGGTTTGACGATGGGCCCGCAAGGGCATATTGGCAATGTGTAGCTGTACCTGTCCAACCGGCTTGGCGATGGCACGGTCAAGTCCGGAATTTGTGAGCCACAACCCTGGGGTTGTGGCTCTTTTTTTTCGTGCCCGATTCCGGTCAGGCCAGGCGCAAAACACTGCTTAGTGGATACCGCCGGTGGCATGGAAGCGACGTTCCAGCCGCGATACGCCAGCTGCCATCACCATCGTCAGAATCAGATAGATAAAAGCGATGGTCAGATACGGTTCCCAGAAGCGCGAGTACACGCCCGCTACGGTGCGCGCGGCATAGGCCAGATCGGCAAAACCGATCACCGAGATCAGCGAGCTGTCTTTCAGCAACATGATGGCTTCGTTACCCAGCGGCGGCAGCATGCGGCGGAACGCTTGCGGCACCACCACGTAACGCATGGATTGCCAGTAGTTCATGCCCAGCGAGCGCGATGCCTCGGTCTGGCCACGCGCAATCGACTGGATGCCGGCGCGGAAAATCTCGGTGATATATGCGCCCGCGTTCAGGGTTAGCGCCACCAGGCCTGACATGAACGCGCCATATTCCTGGCGCAGACTGGTGGCCAGATCGCCCGAGATCAGCAAGCCATCGGTGGGATGCACCAGCAATGGCATGACGGCAAAGTGGATCAGCAAAATCTGCACAAACAGCGGCGTGCCGCGGAAGAAGGTCACGTAGATGGTGGCGGGCCAACGCAGCAGCAGGCGCACCGGGTATTTCCACGGGCCATGTTTGATGTCGGACAGGCGAGCCATACCGGCGAACAAGCCGATCAGGGTGCCCAGGATCACGGCGATAAACGTGATCAGCAAAGTCATTTTGGTGCCGTCGATAAACATCTGGCGATATTCCCAGATGTTCTGCAACTGGACGGCTTGCAAGGCGGGAACAGTTTTCTGCGCGTGTTCCCAGAAGGCGGTGAAATCCATGATTCAGGTCTTTCCGGCGCGGCCGTAGCAAAAAAAATAAAAAAAAGCGGCGTACAGCATGAAAAGAAGCGCAGCCTTGCGGCATGCGCTTCCTGGCTCTGACGGCGGGGCCGCGGAGTGATGTCTACAGCTTACTTGCCAAAATACTTCTTGTAGATCTTGTCGTAGGTGCCGTCAGCCTTGATGGCGGCGATACCCTTGTTCAGCTTGGCCAGCAGGTCAGCGTTGCCTTTGTGCACGGCAAAGCCGTAGTACTCTTTGGCGAAGGTTGCATCGTCGATGGTCTTCAGCTTGGCGCCCTTGTTGTTGGCGACATAGTTGATCACCACACCGTTATCGGCCACGACGGCGTCAACGCCACCGGACAACAGTTCCTGGATCGCCAGCGGGGTCGATTCAAAGCGCTTGATGTTCGGGTTGGTCTTGCCCAGCAGTTTTTGCACGACTTCGTCACCGGTGGTGCCGGTCTGCACTGCCACTTTCAGGTTCTTCAGATCAGCAAATTTGGCGACCTTGCTGCTGCCCGATACGGCGATCAGCTGCTTGGCTTCAAAGTACGGATTGGTGAAATCCATGGTTTGCTTGCGTTCCGGCGTGATGGTCACGGCGGAAGCAACAATATCGCGGTCGCCGGTCGCCAGCGTTGCGAAGATGCCTTCCCACGGGGTGTTGATGAATTTGACTTCGACACCGGCTTTGCTCGCGGCCGCGGTCAGCACATCCACATCAAAACCCACGACTTCTTTCTTGTCGTTCATCGATTCGAACGGCGCGTACGAGGCGTCGGTTGCGACCTGATAGGTCTTGCCTGCGGCGAACACCGGGGCCGAGAAGGCCAGGGTGCAGGCCAGTGCTGCGAACAGCTTGCCGAACTTGCGTTGCATATGAGAACTCCTTGGGGGGCTATCAAAATTATCGATTACGTTTTGTACTTATTGGCAGCATCCATGCAGGCCGGCCACATCATTGCGCGGACCCGAGGGTAGGGGCGCGGTGACTATGCAGCAATCAGGGTTATCCCCTGGACTGTATCGGTGCCAGCGCATGGCAAGTGTGCTGCTATTACTAAAGCAATAATTCTTCCAGGTCGCTGAGGTGCGCGCGTAATTGCGGCAGGGCGGCTGTAAGTTGTGCCGGCGTTACGTGTAACCGGACGGCGGAAGCGCCCGGCAGCGCGGCGAGCGGATCACCGTCTTCGTTCGCGATGGCGGCGGCCGCGCTCAAAGCCAGTGCACTGTGCAGGATGTCGGCCAGCGGGTGGGGCTGGGCTTCCGGGTCATGCTGATAGCGGATTGCGGCGCGCAGTTCTTCAGGAAAATTCCAGCGCCGCGCCAGTTCTTCTCCGGCCTGAACGTAATCGACACCCATCAGCAGGCGCTGCTGCTGCGCGCGCTCCGGCCCGCCTGCCAGTGCTTTGTCGGTTTTGGCCATCGCCTCGGGCGCTGCAAGATGGAGCAGCAATTCCCCAATATTGTGCATAAGCCCGGTGCTGAAGGCCAGGCCGCCCGGGCTATGGCTGACGTCAGCCAGCCATTGGCAATGCGTGGCAACACACAGGCTCTCGCGCCAGAAGCGGCGGCGGTCCAGCCCGGGGACAAGCACAAACGCGCCGGTCACCGCCGTCGCTACCACCAGCGTACGCATGGTGTTAAAGCCCAATACCACGAGCGCGTCGCTGACCGAGCCAACACGACGGCTGGCGCCAAATGCCGCGGAATTGGCCAGCCGCAGCACTTTGGCGGTAATGACCTGATCCTGCGAAATCTGCCTGATCAAGGTATCGACATCGACGTTATCGGCGCTGAAGCTGTCGATCAAAGCCTGGGCCACACGGGGCATGGCGGGCAGTTTGTGGGTGTGCTGGAACAAATCGTCGAGTCTCATGCGCGACGTCCTCAAAGGCGGGTGTGGCCATCCTGACGCACTGTTCCAGCCCATGCAACCAGGGCGGGGCCTGGCAAAACAAAAGCCGCCCGAAGGCGGCTTTTGCGGGATGCGCACACAGCGAACTGTTGCGCAAACGGTGTGGCGATTACAGCGGCTTGGTCTCGATCTGCACCAGCGATTCGTCAGCCGACTGTGCCGGCGCAGCAACGTGATCGCTGCGGCGGGTACGGTCTTCGACTTCGACGGCTTGCACTGCCACCGGTGCGGCAGCAGCGACGGTCTCGACTTGTTGCAGCGGTTCAGCCGCAGCCGCCGGGGCGGC
>BBFD01000116.1 GCA_001313065.1 Silvimonas sp. JCM 19000 | reverse complement strand
CGCAATAGGGTGGGTCGTGACCCACCATTCAAAGACGTATAACCCGGCGATGGCGCTCGATTATGTGCCTTTGAATGGTGGGTCTTGACCCACCCTATGCGGCTTGGTGCCAGATCAGGAAGCTTTGCCCAGCAGCGCCGCTTTCAGATCATTCTGCACCGGCTTCTGGCCCAGCCAGATCGACAGCATGGCCGAGGCGAAGTCGTCGCCCGGGATGACCGGGTAGGCTTTGCCACGCACGCTCACCTTGGTGCCGGTGCCGGGAATAAAGTCCAGCGTGATCAGATCGCCCTTCTCTACCTTTTTCACGTCGGCAAAGATTTTTTTCCAGTTGCGACACACGCGGTTTGATCGCCGCCAGTTGCGCGTCGGTAGTGTTGGCTTCCAGCCTTCCACAAACGATTCGTGCATGGTGCTGGCGCCCACGCCGCGCAACATTTTCAGTTCCATGCGGCGGGCGCTGGTGCCGTTGATGACGGCGGCGCCGTCGGCGGTTTTGGCACTGGTATACAGCGCGGCCACATAGACATCAAAAAAAATCACTTTCTTGCGCAAGCCAGCGCCATCCAGCAACAGGCTCTGGCCGTTGACTTCAGCATGTTCCGGCACTTGCTGGCCTTCGACTTCAAGCGCGTGCGCGGCGGTGGTCAGGCTTAGACCGAGGGCGGCGATGGCCAGTGATTGTTTGAGCAGCGAGCGTTTTTTGCATGGTGTATTCCTTAACAAAAAAAAGCCCGCGGGGCAAGCCGCGGGCGCAAAGGCAGAGCTAGAAGAAGGTACGACGGCCGCAGCGCAAGCGCCGCAGCAACCCATGACTGCAGCCGCAGGGATGAATACAGACGCAAGCAACCCGCACTGGCCATGGCCAGCGCCCACAGGTGGCAATATCTGTAATCGCGGATCAGTCATCGGCAGTGCCCGCCTGCTCCAGCCAGCATGGCCAGAACAGGCGGCGCAGGTTACAGCGACTGGATGATCCCGGCGGCACCCATACCGGTGCCGATACACATGGTGATCATGCCGTACTTGCCGGCCATGCCTTCACGGCGCATGCCGTGCACCAGCGTAGCGGCACGGATTGCGCCGGTGGCGCCCAGCGGGTGACCAAGGGCAATGGCGCCGCCCTGCGGATTAACCTTGCTGGTGTCCAGATTCAGATCGCGAATCACCGCCAGCGACTGCGCGGCAAATGCTTCGTTCAGCTCGATCCAGGCCAGATCGTCCTGATTCAGGCCAGCCACGCGCAGCGCGGCCGGGATGGCTTCTTTCGGGCCTATCCCCATGATGGCGGCGGGCACGCCCTTCACCGCAAAGCTGACAAACTTCGCCAACGGGGTCAGGTTGTATTCCTTGAGGATGCGTTCCGACACCAGGATGACCGCGCCTGCGCCATCCGACATCTGCGAGCTGTTACCCGCCGTGACCGAGCCTTTGGCGGCGAATACGGTCTTCAGTTTGGCCAGGCCTTCCATGCTGGTGTCGCGACGCGGACCTTCGTCGGTCGTCAACGATTTCTTCACATATTCGACTTCGCCAGTGGCCAGGTTAGGCACGCGGTAAGTGGCTTCGAGCGGGGTGATTTCGTCGGCAAACTTGCCGCCTTCAATCGCGGCCAGCGCGCGCCGATGCGATTCAACTGCAAAGGCATCCTGATCTTCGCGGCTGACTTTCCATTGCTCGGCGACTTTCTCGGCGGTCAGACCCATGCCGAAGGCAATGCCAGGTTTTCGTCCTTGGCAAAGATTTCCGGGTTCAGCGCTACCTTGTTACCCATCATCGGCACCATCGACATGCTTTCGGTACCGGCGGCAATCATCACGTCGGCTTCGCCCACACGGATGCGGTCTGCAGCCATGGCCACGGCGTTGATGCCGGACGAGCAGAAGCGATTGATGGTGACGCCACCCACGGTATCGGGCAGGCCAGCCAGCAGCAGGCCAATGCGCGCTACGTTCATGCCTTGTTCGGCTTCGGGCATGGCGCAGCCCACGATCACGTCTTCAATGCGCGCGGGGTCGAGGCCCGGCACTTGCGCCAGCGCGCCTTTCAGCACGTGCGCCAGCATGTCGTCCGGACGCACATTCTTCATCATGCCGCGCGGGGCCTTGCCCACCGGCGTGCGCGTGGCGGCGACGATATAAGCTTCTTGGATCTGTTTGCTCATGGTGAGCTCCTGAGTATTCATTCAAACAATCAGGCTGGCCGGGGTTTTGCTGCCACCGGCCAGCAACGGAAAAGTCATCTGCGCCAGGGCGACGATCAGTTCCGTAGCGGTTTGTTGTTTTCCAGCATGTACATGATGCGTTCCTGGGTTTTGCCTTTCTTCAGCAAGCCCATAAAGCGTTGGCGTTCCAGCGTGAGGATCCATTCCTCATTCACCAGCGTGCCCGCGTCCACATCACCGCCGCACACCACTTCGGCAATCTGCACGCCAATGTGGTAGTCGTATTTGCTGATAAAACCGCCTTCCAGCATGTTGATCAGTTGGCCACGGATGGTCGCCGCGCCGGTACGGCCCGCCACCGGAAAGCCTTGGGCTTGATCGGTGCCTTGTAGCCCGCGTCGGCCAGGGCACGTACTTGCGATTGCGCCACGTGCAGGATTTCGTTGGTGTTAAACACCACGATGTCCGATTCACGCAGATAGCCTATCTCTTTGCCTTCTTCGGCCGAAGTCGCGACTTTGGCATGGCCATCGCCATGTAGTAGTCCTTCAGCACGGCCAGGATGTCGCCACCCTTGGCTTCACGCGCCGCGCGCAGGGCAAATTCCTTGCAACCGCCGCCCGCGGGCAACAGGCCCACGCCCACTTCCACCAGGCCGATATAGCTTTCCAGCGCAGCCACCACCCGGGCGGAATGCATCAGGAACTCGCAACCGCCGCCAAAGGCATAACCTTGCGCCGCCGCCACCACCGGTACTTGCGCGTACTTGATGGTCATCGAGGTTTTCTGGAATTCGGCCACCATTTTTTTCGATGGCGTCGAAATCACCGGTCATAAAGGCCGGGCCCATGCTGGCCAGATCGGCGCCCACCGAGAACGGCGCTTCCGGATGCCAGATCACCAGGCCGGGGTAGCGCGCTTCGGCGATACGCACCGAAGCCTGCAGGCCTTCCAGTACGGCCGCGCCCACGCTGTGCGCCTTGCTCTTGAAGCTGACCACCGGCACGTCGTCGCCAGCGCGCAACCACATGCGCACGCCGTCGTTTTCGTAAATGGTTTCGCCATATTGCGGCGCGGCTTCGCCAAACACGGTCGGCGGGTAAATCTGGCGCTCGTACACCGGCAGCGTCGAACGTGCTTTGTAGCTGTTGTCGGCGGCGCTATAGCTGCCTTGCGGCGTATGCACGCCGTCCACGCTGTTGACCCAGGCGGGCAGTGCCGCGCTCGACATGGTCTGGCCCGCAGCGATTTCGCCCGAGATGGCTTCAGCAATGGCTTTCCAGCCTGCGGCTTGCCACATCTCGAACGGACCTTGCTTCCAGCCAAAGCCCCAGCGAATGGCAAAATCCACATCGCGCGCATTGCCGGCGATATCGCCCAGCCAGTAGGCAATGTATTGCCACACATCGCGCATGCAGGCCCACAGGAACTGCGCTTGCGGGTTTTGCGATTCGCGCAGCGCTTTGAACTTCTCGGCCGGGTTTTCAATTTTCAGGATGGCTTTGACTTCGTCATCGCCTTCTGGCCCGATTGCACGTATTCGCCAGTCTTGGGGTCCAGCACGAAGATATCGCGGCCTTCTTTGCGATAAATGCCGCCCTTGGTTTTCTGGCCCAGCGCGCCCTTCTCGATCAGCGCCTGCATCCATGCCGGCACGGTGTAGAACGCGTGCCATGGATCATCCGGCAGGTTGTCGGTCATGGTTTTGACGACGTGCGCAAACGTGTCCAGACCCACCACATCGGCGGTGCGGAACGTGGCCGACTTGGGGCGACCCAGGCGCGGGCCAGTCAGGTCATCCACGACATCAAAGCGGATACCGAGGCGTTCGGCATGGTGGATGGTGGCCAGCATGCTGAACACGCCAATGCGGTTGGCGATAAAGTTGGGCGTGTCTTTGGCGCGTACCACGCCTTTACCCAGGCGCGTGGTCAAGAAAGTTTCCAGCGCATCCAGCTCGGCGCCTTCGGTGTACCGGGTCGGAATCAGTTCGACCAGGTACATGTAGCGCGGCGGATTAAAGAAGTGGATACCGCAAAAGCGGCCCCGCAGCGCTTCCGGCACGCCGTCGGCCAGCTTGCCGATCGACAGGCCCGAAGTATTGGTGGCCAGGATGGCGTGATCGGCCACGTGCGGCGCAATCTTTGCGTACAGGTCCAGCTTCCAGTCCAGGCGTTCGGCGATGGCTTCGATGATCAGATCGCAGTCGGCCAGTTTTTTTTCCAGATCGCTGCCGTAGTTGGCCATGGCGATATAGTCCGCGCGGGCGGCGCTGGAAAACGGAGCAGGTTTCAGCTTCTTCAGATTGTCGACGGCCTTTTTTGACGATGCCGTTGGCGTCGCCTTCTTTGGCAGGCAGATCAAACAGGACGGTGTCGATACCGGCATTGACCAGGTGAGCGGCAATCTGCGCGCCCATCACCCCGGCGCCGAGCACGGCAACGCGACGTATATTGGCTTTCTGGAACATTTAAATATCCCCAGTGGTAAGGCTGTTGACGTTGGTTTCAGGACTGCGGCGGCATGCCTTGCGGACAGCAATCCGGAAACTCACTACAACTGCGCCGGGCTAATGTGACCCGTGTTGTTCTGCGTGGTTTAAAAGGTGCGCCCCCGTGGGAGCGCACCGTGTCAGGCCTGATGCTTAGAACTTGTAGTTGATCTGCATGCCCAGAATGTTGGCATTGCTATCGAAATCAGCCACGGTGGTGGTGCCACTACCGGTACACGTCGGCAGCAAGCAGCCTTCGTTGTTGTTCATGTGCGCGTCCTGGATTTTCACGTAGGTGTAGGCCAGATCGAGCGACAGCTGCGGCGTAAACATGTAGTTCAGGCCCAGCGAGAACCAGGTGCGGTTGTTATCCGGCAAGGCCGCCAGACGATATTCCGAACTGGGTACCGGGCTTTGGTCATAGGCAATACCGGCGCGTAGTTGCAGCGGCTGGCTGTACTGATACGTGGTACCGATCGAGTAGCGATTGGTGTTCTTCCAGCTTTGCACGATGACGGCATTGGGCAGGCTGTTAGAGAAATCCAGTTGCAGCTCGTCAAACTTGCTGTGCCAGGTGTGGGTGTAATCCGCCATCACCGCCCACTTGGGCGTCAGCTGCTTGAAGAAGTTGATCGATGCGGTATCGGGTGTGTCGACAGCAACGGTACCGGTGCTGTTGGTAAACGCCGAGAACGCGCCGGACAACTGATTCTGCAGCGCCTGGTTAAGGATGGTGCCGGCCGTGCCAGATTGCTCAGGCCCGGGATGGTGATGCTGTTGGGGTTGTACCAGTTGGCATCGCCCGACAGGTTGTGCTTGATATGGCTGCGATACGCCGCGCCGAAGCGCAGGGTTTCGTCCACATCCCACATCACGCCCATATTCCAGCCAAAGCCCCAGTCCGTGCCCTGGTATTTCATTTCGCTGTCGTTGGCAGCGTTGCCTTGCATGGCCGCAATGGCGGACGGCAAGGAAGCCTTCAGTTGCGCCGCCTGCGCCGAGGTCAGTTGGCCATTCACCACCAGTTGCGTAACCAGATTGGTCAGCGCGGCCTGGCCGGCGGTGGTCGACAGTTCGGATTGCAGCTCTTGCGCGGCCAGAGAACCAAAGTCCGCCTTTTTTTGTTGAACTTGGCATCCATGTACTGCGCGGTAATCCCGAAGCCGACCGACCAGTGATCGTTGATCTTGTAGGCAAACGCGGGGTTGAACGCGTAGGTACGCATGTCGAGCTTGGTCGAGTTGTAACGGCCGGTCCAGCCTTCGTCGTAGCTGACCGCATCACCAAACGGGATAAAGAAACCAATCCCGCCGTACACCTTGTCGTTGAACTGGTGGGTGTAGTACAGCTGCGGTACTTCCACAATCGAAGTTGCGCGACCGCCATCGTTACCGCTGACGGAGGCGCCGCCGGCCGTGGTGGCGCTGATATTGGACGGGCTGACGCTCGGATCCAGAATCACCAATGCGCCGGAGAAGTTATCCCCCTTCAGATGGGTCATGCCGGCCGGGTTATAGAACAGCACCGAGGCGTCTTTGGCCTCTGCACCGTTCGAGTTGGCAACAGATTGCGAGCTGACGCTTTGCACGCCAAACGAATAACCGGAAGCCAGAGCATGGCCGGACACAAGCACCAGAGTGCTCGCACCGACCAAGCGCAGTGCGCTGGCGATTTTCTTCATCGTACTCTCCTTCAAACGCGGCTTTTGCCGCAGCTTTTTTTGGATGCCCGCCGTGGGAAGCGGGCTTTCATCGGGGGCCTTTGTGGCCCTCAGTTTTTTTCCGTAGAACGCGTAGTGGACTTACATCCAGGTACACACGTCAGCTGGATTTTTTTATGCCGATCGACCGGGCGGCAAGCCACCCGGCACAAATACAACGCTTGCTTGACAGCGCCAACGCCTGCAAAAGCGCGTTGGCCCGGTCTTCCACTTTTACAAACCTGCCGCGCTTTGTGGCGCGGTCAGGCTTGTTGGCACCGCTTCATGCAGAGTAGATGAAGATAAGAAGCGGCCCGACTTGCTACTGCGACTGCTGATTCCGGTAATACGTATGCTTGCGCGATCAAGTGCGCCCGATCAGACCGGTGCGCCCGGCACTTCAGCCAGTACGGCCTCGGGCGTGGTCGGCTGCGGTGCCACCGGGGCGCTGGCCTTGGCGCTGTGGCCGAGGATGACGCGGGTGGTGACGCCAGATCGGGGTTTTCCAGATTGCCGTCGAAATCGTCGACCATGATCACCTGGCGTTTCAGTTGGCGAGCGCGGGTAACGGCGGCGTGTTCTTCTTTGCTGATCAAGCCCTTGGCTACCGCGTCGTCGAGACGATCCATCGCGGTCAGACCCACATTCTTGCCATCGCGCTGGGCTTTACGCAGCTTGTGTTCCAGCCCTTCGGTGGCGATGACGGCCTTCAGCGCATGGTCCAGCACGCCAATCGGATCGCTTTCGTCGGTGGAGCGATACATGTATTCAACCAGGCGATCGCGGGTTGTCGTCGGCTCCATCAGCAGCTTGGCTACCTTGGTGCCCACATAATCTGCCGGGGCGCGCAGCGACATGCCCAGCGGGAACACCAGACGACGCATCAGCCAACCCAGCAGCGGCTCGGGTGATTGCTCAGGAAGCCATCCAGCGCCATCTGGCAATCGTAGAGCGCGGTTTGCACCGACCATTGCAGCAGCGGCAGATCTTCTTCCGGCATGCCATCGTCGTGATATTTCTTCAGCACAGCGGTGGCGATATACAGATTGGACAGCGCATCACCCAGGCGCGCCGACAGCTTTTCCTTGAACTTGAGGCTGCCGCCCAAGCTGGCCATGCCCATATCCGCAGCAAAGGCAAAGGCCGAAGACATGCGCGTGACTTGCTTGTAATACACCGCGGTCTTGCCCGATTTGGGGCTGCCGACAAAGGCCGCGCCGGTCAGGCCCATCACCAGTGCACGCACGGCATTGGAGACGGTAAAGCCGATATGACCGATGACTGCGCTATCAAACGCCGCGCCGTCGTTGTTCATGGCCGAACGCATTTCGGTCAGCACATAGGGATGGCAACGGATGGCGCCCTGACCAAAGATGATCATCGAACGCGTAAGGATGTTGGCGCCTTCCACCGTAATCGCCACCGGAATCGCTTGATAACCGTGTGCCAGATAGTTGTTGGGGCCAATACACACGGCTTTGCCAGCGTGCACGTCCATGGCGTCGTTCAGCACCTTACGCATGCGTTCGGTGTTGTGATATTTGAGAATGCCCGACAGCACCGACGGCTTCTCGCCCATATCAAGGCCAGTCAGCGCCAGGCGTTGTGCCGCGTCCATCTGATAGGCATAGCCACCGATGCGCGCAATCGCTTCATCCACGCCTTCGAACTTGCCGATGGCCAGACCAAACTGGTTGCGGATGCGGCATATGCGCCGGTGGTGAAGGCGGCCAGTTTGCCCGACGCCACCGACATGGCCGGCAGCGAGATGCAACGGCCCACCGACAGACATTCCACCAGCATGCGCCAGCCTGGCCCACGTAGTCTTTACCGCCAATCACCCATTCCATCGGGATAAACACGTCGTTACCCCAGTTCGGACCATTCTGGAACACCGACGTGGCCGGATAGTGGCGACGGCCGATTTCCACGCCTTCGTGTTCGGTCGGGATCAGCGCGCAGGTAATGCCGATATCTTTTTTTACCGCCGAGCAAACCGTCCGGGTCATACAGCTTGAACGCCAGACCGAGGATGGTGGCGATCGGGCCCAGCGTGATGTAACGCTTTTCCCAGCTGACGCGGATACCCAGCACGTTTTCGTGCCGCTCGCCGGTGCGCGGGTCGGTATACGAACCACGCGTCACCACGCCGTAATCGGGGATACCACCGGCATCCGAGCCGGCTTCCGGGCTGGTCAGCGCAAAGCAGGGAATCTCCACGCCCTTGGCCAGACGCGGCAGGTAGTAGTTCTTTTGTTGTTCAGTGCCGTAGTGCTGCAGCAATTCGCCCGGTCCGAGCGAGTTGGGCACCATCACCGTCACCGCGGCCGAGCCGCTGCGGGTGGCGATCTTGGTCACAACGCGAGCATGGGCGTAGTTGGAGAACTCCTTACCGCCATACTCTTTCTTGATAATCATCCCAAGGAAACCCTGATCCTTGATGAACTGCCACACGTGCTGTTCCAGGTCTTTGGTTTCGTGGGTGATTTTCCAGTCGTCCAGCATCTTGCACAGCTGTTCGGTGGGGCCATCAATAAACGCTTGTTCTTCGGCCGTCAGTTGCGGGGCCGGAAAGTTATGCAGGCGCTCGTAATCAGGCTTGCCCGAGAACAGATCGCGATCCCACCACACCGTGCCGGCATCCACCGCTTCTTGCTCGGTCTGCGACATCGGCGGCGTGATTTTCTTGAAGACGCCGAACAGCGGATTGGTAATCAGGGCGCGACGCAGCGGCTTGAGGTTAAGCACGGCCAACACCACCACCACCACGCCCAGCCATACCGGGCTGGCGCCGCGCGCAAACACGGCAAACGCCGTACCCAACAACACCAGCAACGAGCTGAACCACAACGGGGCGCGTACATACGCCACCGCCAGGAAGGCGACCAGCACAATGGCCACACTGATGAGCGCTGTCATTTTTTTGTAGACTCCTTTACGAATTCTGATCGACCAGCTCTGGCATCGCGGCTTGCGCGTCCAGACCAGCCACAACAAACGGCACCAGCATGCGCGCCACCATTTGCGGATCGCGGGCATTTACGATGGGGTGCGCCATAAACAGCCGCAGTACATTGGTGCCGGCAAACGCGTTGAACATGGCGTTGGCCAGAAAGTGAAAGCGCCAGTGCACTTCAGCTTCGGACAAATGCGGCAGCGATTTGACCAGCGCGCTGATATAGCGGCGAGTCAGCTCACTGTATCGGCGCGGCATGCTTTCCTTGAGCACCGGGTGCGGCTCAACAAAAGTACGCGCCAGCAAGCGTACAAAGATCAGGCCGCCCAGACTGGCTTCCTGGCCCAGTTCGATGGCGGCGGCCACAAAGGCCTCCACCACCTGTTTGGCGCTGGGATTGACATACTGGCGTTCCAGCTGGTCCAGATGGCCCAGAAACAAACGCGCAAACGGCTCGGCCCGGCGTTCAAATACGGCTTTGAACAGGCCATCTTTCGAGCCGAAGTAATAATTGACGGCGGCGATGTTAACGCCGGCGGCTTGGGTAATCAGGCGCATCGAGGTGGCATCAAAGCCGTGCTCAACGAACAACAGTTCGGCGGCATCCAGAATGCGGGTCGAGGTTTCGACCGCCTTGGCGGACTCTCCCATACGTGCTCCAGTGGTGTAGCGTCGTGTTCGATATTTCAAACGAGTGTTTGAAAATTAGCGAGTCCTTTGACGCTTGTCAATATTTACAAGCAGAAAAAAAAGGGGGTGAGGGCTTTCCCGTACGCCGCCGCGCCCTGTATTGAGCGCGCCGCCAACGCCATGCCGCCAATAGCGGTGACTACCGGCGTCGCACGAAAGAGACAGACTCAACGGGAATGCGGGCTGGCACCGGACGGTGCAGCCGGAGCAAGCGGCGCGGCGCGGCGTTTGCAGTTGCTTGATGGCGGCAGGAAACGACGCGCTGCGCACAACAAAAGCCAGCGCCGGTCGCCGCCTCCGGCCTGCAGCCCATCAAATGGGTTTGAAATAATTGCGTAGTCGCATCACCGCTGCAACGTAATCACGCGCGCCGTCGCGGCTTAGCTTTCCTGCAGATCGCCATCGACATACAGCCAGCGTCCGTCGGCGCCACGGCTGAAAGAACTGGTCTCATGCAGCTTCCAGGCGCGGCCGTTTACTTTGTAGCGCGCAACAAATTCGACCGCAGCCAGATCACCCTCTTCGCTGGCACGACGGATTTCCAGCGATTGCCAGTTCACATTGCCGTCGGCTGCCAGATCCAGCGCGGTGGGCCGCGTTTGCGGGTGCCATGTTGCCAGCAGATAGTCTTCCAGCTTGAGCACATAGGCGGTGTAACGCGAGCGCATCAACGCCTCGGCGCTGGGCGCGGCTACGCCGCCGTGATAAATCGCACAGCAACCGGTATAGGGCAAATTGCTGCCACAAGGGCATTTAAGCGGGGCCATAGCACTTTCGACATCGACATCTATTCCTGAAATCACTGCTACTGTTTTCTGATTACAGCGGCCAGCCAACGGCCGCCTGTCATGCTGCTTTCGCTTGGGGTAGACTCGGAGCCTGGTCAAATTTGCCGCCGAACTCATGTCCTATCCCCTACCCCGCGCTGCCCTGTTTGATATGGATGGCCTGATGCTCGATACCGAGCGCATTGCCATCGAATGCTGGACCAAAGCCGCCGCCGCGCTGCATCTACCGCTGGCCGAGCACGTGCCCTATGGCATGGTCGGCATGCATATGAGCAAAGTCAAAGCGTATCTGGAAACCCAGCTCGAAGACGGCGCCCCGGTCGACGCCCTGATCGCCGCCACGCACCAACATTACCTGCAGCGCACCCAATCAGCCATTCCGCACCGTCCCGGTGTGCTGGATTTGCTGCACTGGCTGCGCGAACAAGGCTTGCCCTGCGCGGTGGCGACGTCCACCAAACGCGAACTGGCCGAGCATCATCTGCAACTGGCGGGTTTGTGGGACTTTTTTTTGAATTTGCCGTTTGCGGTGATGACATCGAGCATCCCAAACCCGCACCCGACATCTATCTGAAAGCGGTACAGCGCTTTGGCTTGCAGCCCGCCGAATGCGTGGTATTTGAAGATTCGATTGTGGGCGTGCGCGCCGCGCACAGCGCGGGCTGCCGCGTCATTATGGTTCCGGATATGAGCACGCCCGATGCCGCAATCAAAGCGCTGGATATTCCAATTCTGGATACGCTGACGCAAGCACGCGACCACGTGCAGCAATGGCTGGGCAGCGCCGCCCGCTAAAACCCACGGAGCCGTAATGAGCACACGCAAGCGCTGGATCAAACATCTGCAACAGCAAATCGAACAGATTGATGTGGCCCAGCAGCAGGTGCGGCAACACGGCGGCGTGGAAGATCTGCATCAGTTACGCATACAGCTGCGCAGCGTGCGCATCCAGTTGTTGCCGGTGGCGCGGTATGGCGCCTTGCATACGACGCGGGCGGCCCTGTCGCAAATCAGCGCGGCCAGCAATCTGCTGCGCGATCGCGATGTGATG
>BBFD01000115.1 GCA_001313065.1 Silvimonas sp. JCM 19000 | reverse complement strand
GCTGGTTTAAGTGCCGCAATAAACCAACGCCCGAGAAGTTCAATGAGGTAGCCCTTCTCTTTGGCTTTGCCGGGTGGGTCCAGCCCCACCCTATGCCTCTGCGGTTATTGCGCCCGCGCGGCGTTGGCGAATTGGCGGGCGGCGTCGGCGGCGCTCATTGCGGGCGAGCGCCAGAACTCGCGTGCGACCTTCATGCAGCCTTCGCGCGCGGCTTCGGCCAGACACTGGCTGTGCGCCCATGACGGCACCAGCACATTGGCACCGGCGGCCTGGGCAAAGTCCTGCGCCGCCTGGCGCGAGTAGCCGTCGAACTTGCCCAGGGGCACGTCGGTGCGCGCCGGGATATTACCCTTGAACAAGTTGAACGCTTCCTGCCCTTCCTGGCTCATCACCAGTTCGACCAGATCGCGCTGGGCCGCCTGCCTGGCCGGCTCTTGTTGGCGGAACATGATCAGCGCATCGGCGGCAAACGAAAACTCGCCGCGCGCGCTCGGCGCAGGCCAGCCGGTGTAATCGCTGCCCTGCTGTTTGCCGGCCTGAATAAATTCCGGCTTGGCCCAATCGCCCATGATCTGCATGGCGGCACGCCCGTTCAGCACGTCGCCGGTGGCCAGGTTCCAGTCGCGACCGGCTTTGTCTTCGGTGCAATACGGCTTGAGTTTGCGGAACAACTCAAACGCCTCGACCATCTTGCTGCCACCCAGCGCACTGGCGTCACGCTCTACAAAACAGGCACGATAAAAAAAATCAGCGCCCTGCGCGGCCTGGATGGTTTCCAGCAAGGTGGCGATTTGCCAGTCCTGTTCGCCGATGGCCAAGGGCGTGATGCCGGCCTGTTGCAACTTGTCGCACAGCGCAAGGAATTCCGGCCAGCTGCGTGGCTGGCTGCCGCTTACCTTCTGAACCAGGCGCGTATTAACCCACACCGTATTCACCCGCGCCACGCCCAGCGGAATGGCCACGTAATGGCCGTCCACCTGGATCATCTTGTCAAACACGGCGGGCAGCAACTTAGACCAGCCGCCGCTGCGCGCTTGCTCGTTCAGATCAGCCAGCGCGCCCGCCTGCGACCACTTGCCGATATTGATAATGCGGTTTGCCGCTGCTGTCGGCGCCTTGCCCGCCTGCACCCGTGCATTCAGCGCCGCCATCGGGTCACCGCTGCCGCGGGCGTATCCATCCAGTGATGGTTACGCTGATTCAGCCGGGTCTTTAACTCGAACACCGCACGCGCTTCGCTCCGTGACAACCACCAGTGCAGTACCTCGATATCGGCCAGCTGAAACTTGCCTACTGCCTCCAGCAAGGCTTTGGCGCGCTCATCCACGGTCTTGAGCGTTTGCGTGGCTTGCGTCAGCGCCGAATCGGTCGCTTGCGTCATATCGCTGATATGTCCAGCCGCACGTGCCATGGTTTCGGTGGCCGACGATTGCTCTTGCGTGGCTTGCGCAATCTGCCGCACCACTTGCGCTACGCCATTCATGCGCTCGGCGATTTCGAGCATGTGGGCGCGGGCATCGCCGGCCCGTTCTACCGACTGCGCCACGCCCGCCGAAGTACGGCTCATATCGTCGGTGGCGGCGTGGGTTTCGGTATTCACCGACTCAATACGGCGCGCGATATCCACGGTGGCGGCTTGCGTGCGTTCAGCCAGCTTGCGCACCTCATCGGCCACCACGGCAAAACCCCGGCCTTGCTCGCCGGCGCGCGCGGCTTCAATCGCCGCGTTGAGCGCCAGCAAATTGGTCTGACCGGCAATATCCTTGATCACGCCGACGATGCCGCTGATTTCCGCCGCGCTGGTATTCAGATTGCTCATGGTGCCGCCAAGGCCGCTCATGGCGCTGGCAACGCGCTCGACCTCGTCTGACACACTTTGCACCGCATGGGCGCTCTGGCCGGACATGCTTTGGGTTTCGGACACCACCTCGTCGACATCACGGGCGCTATCGGCAATGCGCGAGATGCTTTCGGTAATTTGCTCCACCGTCGCGGCCGAGGCGGCGGCATGGTCGGATTGCTGGCGGGTATCGGCCGAGATTTGCGCGGTCACGGCGGTCAGCTCGTGCAGGCTGAGCGCCAACGCTTCCATTTCGCGCTGCACTTCGCGCAGTAGTGATTGCTGGCCGCTGACAAAACGATTGAGCGGCGCGGCTATGGCGGCCGTCTCACCACGCTCGGCAAAACGCAGAGACAAATCGGCCGAACCTTGTCCCAGTTGTTGCAGCACACTTTCGATCTGACGCAAAGGCTGCATGATCCAGCCCGAAGCCAAAGCCACCACCAGCGTGCTGACCAAGGTAACTGCCAGTGCACTGGCTACAACTGTAACGCCGGGTAAACCGCCCTGGGCAATGCCCGCCGCGACCATGCCCGCCACCCCGCTGCCTAGCGCCACCAGCGCCAGCAACCGCCCCCGGATTGAATTCAACATCACTGACTCCCCTAAACCCACAAGACGTGTTCGCGTATCTACTGCGATGTCAGCTGCATCGCTGAGATGTAATTCTAGGGGAGCGACTACATTTTCGTCTCAACCGCGCACCGCCCTGATGCATTGCATACACACCAGGGCGGCACCTTATAGCGCGGCGGGATTATGTGGGCTGGGTAAAACGGAACAGCAAACCGCCGGTGACCGCCGGGCCGAGCGTAATCTGGCCACCGTAGCGTGCGGCAATATTGCGCACGATGGTCAGGCCCAGGCCACTGCCCGTGGCATCGTTGCCGGGCACGCGATAGAAGGGATCAAAAAATCCGCTGCAGATGTTCGGGTGCGATGCCGGGGCCGTTATCTTCCACTTCAAACACCGCCGCGCCGTCCTCCGCCCGATAGACCGAGACGGTAACCACGCCCCCCTCGGGCGCATAGCGCACGGCGTTGTCGATGGCGTTACGGCACAAGGTACGCACATCCACTTCGATGGCCTGGACCGCCACCGCCTCCAGTCGACCAAACCCCAGGTCGACCCGCCGCGCCAGCGCCGCCGCCATGATGTCCTCGACCGTGCGGCGGGTTGCCTCATCCAGCGACACCGACACCGTATTGCCCACGGCCGCTGCCTGCAGCCGCGCCAGTCCTAATAATTGTTCCAGTAACAAACGTGTGCGTTGCAGCCCGGATTGCAGAACGGCCAGACGCTCCGCGCTCTCGCGCGGCAGCTGGCTATGCGCCAGGTTCTCCGCTTGCACCGTGAGCGCAGTCACCGGCGAGCGCAATTCATGCGCGGCGTCGGCGATAAACAAACGCTGCTGCTGTAATGCCGTCGCCAGCCGGTTCATCAGCCGGTTGATGGCGCCCACAAACGGCCGGATCTCGCTCACCATCGTGGCCTCATCCAGCGGCTGCAGATTGCCGTCATCGCGCTGATCCAGTTGATCGGTAGACTGCCGGATCGGCTCCAGCGTGCGCCGGATAATCAACACCACCATGCCCACCAGCAAAGGCAGCATCAGCACCAGCGTGACCAGGCCGCGCATGCTGCCAAAGCGGGCGATCTCGTCGCGCACCATGGTTTGCTGTGCCACCGCCAGCCGCTTGCCATCGGGGCCGCTCTCGATATAAACGCGCCAGTGTTTGCCATGCCAGTGCGCGGTCTGCATGCCATCTGACAACGGTTTGATCAACGCATCGGCGGCGGCGGTTTCACCTTCATGCTGGATCACCACATTCGATTCTGAATCCTCGGCGCCGCGGCCGCTCAAATCCGTTTCATCCACCGTCGGCAAGTGATAGCGCATGGCCAGCAAAGAAATCTGGCGCAGCTGGTCATCCTGCGTTTGCGCCGCTTCTATATATAAAGACACGTAGGACACCAACGTCGCCACCAGCGCGAACAGCACGGTAAACGTGGCCATCCACAGCGACAAACGATATTGCAACGAGTTTTTTCACGTATTTTTTTGTCCACCATCCAGCCCAGACCGCGCACGTTTTTTTTGATCACGTCGCTGCCAAGTTTTTTTGCGCAAGCTATGGATTACAAATTCAACCACATTGCTTTCGACCTCTTCATTCCAGCCGTAAATGCGGTCTTCCAGTTGCTGCGCGACAGGATGGCACCCGGGCGGATCAATAAGGCTTGTAGCAAGGAGAACTCGCGCGCGGATAGGCGACAGGTGCGCTCGGCATAAGTGGCCTCACGCGTGGCCAGATCGAGCACCAGCGTGCCATTGCCTAGCGTGGGCGCGCCCGCACCGCTCTGGCGCCGTGCCACGGCACGCATCCGTGCCAGCAATTCGCCCACTTCAAAAGGCTTGAGAATGTAGTCATCCGCGCCGGCGTCGAGACCGGCGATACGGTCTTCCACCGCATCGCGCGCACTGACGATCAGCACACCGACCGGGTCTTCGCGCTGGCGCAACCACGTCAGCACCTGCATGCCGTCGCGGCCGGGCAAGCCCAGATCCAGCAGCAGCACCTCATAGCAACTGGCTTGCAAAGCCTGCATGGCGGACTCGCCATCGCGTACCCAATCCACGGCATAGGCCGCATCTTTGAGCGTCTGCACCACCGCCTCGCCGATCATCCGATCGTCTTCTACCACCAGAACTCGCATGCTTTGCACCCAGGACAACGTTCATGGACCACCGCGCCATGATAGACGATGCAGTGTCGCGTATCGGGCTTAGCGTGTGCTTAGCCGCAGCATAGCGGGCTATGTTCCGGCCTGTACTGCATCCAGTGCCGCTGGCGCTGCGTATATACGGATGACCGCGCCAACAGACGCGGCCCTTCTGATAACAATGCACTGGAGAAAATACGATGAAACGTCTCGTCATGAGCTTGCTGCTTGCACTCGCCGCCGCCGGCGCAGTCAGCCCGGCCTTTGCCGACCAGAATGGCTCGCAAGGCGCGGTCTGGCACAAAGGGGACAACCCGGCCAACCCGGACCAAGGTGTGCCGCCCATGCAAACGCAGCACTGAGCTTTGCCCGGGCGCAATCGGCCTCTGCCTGGGCGGAGCGATTGCGCCATTTTCTTGTGCTGCGCCGCTGCACGCTTATTAAGAATTTTTTTGGGCATACTGCAGAAGTATTCAGTTTTGTTCAGCCGGGCCGCCCCGCCGCCCAGAATGGCCTCCATCAGCTCAACCAAGCCCTGACTGGAGACCATCATGCAAAAGACCACCGCCATCATCATCCTGACCCTGAGCGCCATTTTCGCCGTGGCCGAAGTCGCCGTAGCGCAACGTTTTGAAACGGTGCTGGATAAAGTGGAATTACAGATCGAACAAAGTGGCGCCCATGGCATGGAACAACAGATTGTTCCGCCGGCTGCGGACCTGAGTTTTTTTGCGTTGAAACCAGCGCACACAAAGCAATTGCAGCCTTTAAAAAAAACCCATGCTACTATTCGCCCCCTCAAGTGTGCCGTTGTAGCTCAGTTGGTAGAGCACCTGACTTGTAATCAGGGGGTCGCGAGTTCGATTCCTGCCGGCGGCACCAGAAATAATGCAGTTGATTCAAATAGTTATGCTTAAGGCCATCTCCGCGAGGAGGTGGCCTTTTTTTTGTTTTTTGTTCGCTTATATTAGAAAAGTTTCTAATAAGAATTTCGCCCGATGTGACAGCTTCAGTACCGGCGGCGTCAAGCCAGCGTCGCCGACAAGGCTGAGATAGCAACTAGCGCCATGGCGAACGGCGGGGTTCCAATGTATTTCCACAACCCCGAATCCGGTGAGCACCGCCATCACGCTTATCGGCCGAAATAACCCACAGTAGAACGATCGTTCTAGAATGGCGGGCCATTATCTACGTTGCCCATCATGTGTACTCGGATCGTCCAATGTCGCGAACTGAACGACTATGCCACTTCGCTATGCTGGAACTCGCGCACCCAGCGCAAGCGGTGGCCGGAGCCAAACTACAACGCGGGCTTAGGCCATCGCATTGTGATCGCCCATACGCTTGATCGGATCCCCGACGGCAAATTCAGCTTGAGCAAGTGGGGCCTGCGACCTCAATGGGCTACTGATACCGGCCTGCCTGTGGTGATAAACGCCCACTTCGGGCACGTCGCAGATCGTCGCTACTACCGGGATCTTTGGGAAGCTAGCCGCCGCGTGTTGGTGCCCGTCGACGGCTGGTACGAATGGCAGCAAAAGCGCGGCGCCAGAATTCCATGGTTCATCCATGCCGCTGGTAGAGAGTGCCTGTTTTTTGCCTGCATTATCGACCTATGAAGAAAACCGGGATCGTTTCGGGAAACAATCTCAAGTTGTTGTCATAACGGACGATAAAAGCCGTTGTGTGGTCGACGGCAGCGGCCGTTCGCCCATCCTGCTAACACGGAACGCAGCCAGCAACTGGGCATCCAATTCCATTTCACCGGATCAAGCCATGGCGCTACTACTCGATGGTCGCTACAAGCCGGACCTTGTGCACTACCGGGTGTCGTTCCGGGTAAACAACACAGAACCAAACGACCGGGAGTTGCTGCGGCGACTACAACCCGGCCAGGAAAACTATTAAGCACATACGAGGGCTACCGTGGGTGACTTTACTGAGAGCGATATCTTGTTGATGCTGACGCAGGCGTGGCGACATGGCTTCCAGTGCGCAGCGCAGGCCAAGGGTGACGTATGGAACGATAATCCCTGGTATTTTGAAGACGCTTGCAACGACGATCTGGTGGCTATCATCAGCGGCCAGGCAGAAGAACTAGGGCCGATCGGGGAGCTCGCGCGGGAAAGAAATATACGGCCGCACCACCCGGATCGTTGATGGTGTTCGTATCAAGTTGGGGGAGCAGTCCCAGACTACAGCTGAGCGTATCAAAAAACTGCTTTCGGAAGAAAAAACAAACCCGCCGATTGAGCTCTCAAATCGGCGGGCGAAAGCACCTCGGACGGTGAGGCACTGATATAAAACTAGCGTACGCACGCGGTAAAACAAGTGCGCTTCCAACCGCAAATATCTCTGTCGTAGTTATCGTGTCTAAGTAACATCCGAGCCATGCTTTTGCACCCCATGCAATGCACGTTTGCGTTTACTGCAGAAAGCCACGCCAGCCCTACAGCCCATGCATAACGGCCCATAAAGGACTTTTCTTGGCGTCTCGCCAGTAGCTCTCGAACAGGTGGGCAACTAGGTTTTTCGTCGCCATTTTCTCAACTGCAATCCGAGCATTATCAGGATCATAAATAACAAAAACGCCCCGCGAACGGGGCGTTTGTGCTTTGCTACGCAAGACCGATTACTTGGACTTTTTTGCGGCGGGAAGCAACCAGCGCAACCAGGCCCAGACCCATCAATGCATAAGTCTCAGGTTCCGGCACCGTTGATAGCAGCCTGGAAGGTGTACGAGCCACCCTTCGGACCATCGGCCAAGCCAGTCACCACGTAGTAGTACGAGCCGATGCCCAGGCTGCCGAAATCATAGGTGGTGCTACCGGTCGTGCCGTCGAAAGTGTAGCTGGCCAGTTCGGTGCCACCAGCGGCAAACAGGGTAATCAGGCCGTTAGTGATGTCGAACTTGTTTGCCAGGTTGGCAGACACTGCAAGAGCAGTGTTGTCAAAGGTGCCGTCCAGCTTGAAATCATATTCGTCGCTGAACAAGCCGGATACGTGAGCTGAGTTGCTATAGAAGCCGTCAACCGAAAGGGTGCCCCAGTCGATAGTGTCGGCTTGGGCGCCTGCTGCTGCAGCGATCAAAGCGGCGGCGGCGAGAAGTTTGAAGGAACGCATTTGGCAAGTCTCCGTTCATGGGTGAGTAGTAAGGATAGTGCTGACTGCAATGAGGAGTATAGCTTTTGCCAAAAGTAAGTAAACAGATATTTAAGCTGGTTTTAAGGGTGCCGACAGGCGGCACCTTCGACCCTTGAAAATGGAAAGAGCCCCACAAAAGTGGGGCTCCCGCAAAACAACCACCCCAGACTTGCCAGTAAGGGGTAGCCACTTTGCAATTTATGCGAAAGCAATAACATTTTCAATACGTAATCTGTATCAGTTTCATGAAACCATTAGGATATTTGGCGTCAGTTGCATTTAATCAACACATTGGACCCAACCAAACAACTGACTTTTTTTTGCGAAATCCTGACAAAGACATATAGTGCTTTGTCAATGTTCTCATTGACAACCTTGTGTTCCGCCGGCTGATTGAACGCAGCCGGCGGCTTTTTCAGGAGGGTGGCTGGCTCGGGGGGGCTATCGCGGCTTGCCGTCGAATCATGTCCGAAAAAGCATAAGAAGCAACATCGCGGTATGGCAACCCGGCTAAAGACGTTGTCGACACAAGATACAGGCGCCCACGGCGTCTCTGGTTTGTTAGTGAATTCTATACCCAACCTAAAGGGAGGCATCGAAAGGTCGTGTATAGACCATTTAGGAAACCGCAAAATCTACAAGGTTTCGTGTGAATCGCGAGTTGCATCAAAACTGACCGCGCAGCCGCTCATGCCAAATCCGCCGTCGAACTCCGAGCCAGCAAAAGATACGCCCGGTGCAGATGGCAAGCGTGGCGAGGAGACACCATACCCAACCATAATTGGGGTGGCCTTTCGGCCTGTCTGATATCAGGCGACGTGCAAAAGCCGCCTCGCGGCGGCTTCCAATAAATGGAGGGCCTTCAAGAGCGTGCTACATGAAACTGGATGTACCTTTAACTTCAAAGCCCTAACCCAGCCCTCCGTCGAACAAGATCACGGCGAAGCTATGGGGAACCAAAAATCGAACTTGTCGAAGAGCGCCATCAATTCGTTGAATTTGGCTTTGCTCCCGACAAATTTAACCTCGCCGCTTTCTGAGAGTCCTCCCAATTTCAACTGGCCGAGCGCGATTTTGTCTAGCGTACTGCGATCAAGCGTAATCGTCGCGTCTGCAGTCTGATACTGCTTTGATTTGCCGTAGCCCAAAACCCCGTTCTCGGCATACAAAGTGAATTTCTCTTTAGTGTCCGGAAAGATCAGATTGAAGTGATACGTTTTGTCGCCGAGTTTAAGACCGTTGAAATGGATACCGAGAAAATCGAGGAACATTTCGGTCGTCATTCCACGAATGATATCCGGCGAGGAAGTATTGGGTGTCGCGGCTTTTTTTTGCACGCCGTGTCGAAGCTCCTGAGCGCCGGACAGGTACATATCGCGTGCGGGGCCGGACTCCGCTTGGTAACCCATTTGCTCAAGCGCATCCGCTTCCAGATTTCTTGCCGCCTGATTATCCGGCTGAGCAAAAACCAGCTTGTTGGTAATGGTGGCAACCCAACGATATTCCCCATTCCCGAATGCGGTGCGTGCAGACGCGAGCAGTTTATCTGCGCCAATCAGTTCGACATATTTTTTTGGCCTCGTCGGCCGGCGACAGCGGATTCAAGTTGGCCGGGTTGCGTCCCACCAACCTTGATAGAATTGGTACGTGGCCCGGACGTTATGCTTCAGATCGCCATAGTAGCTCGATTGTAGAATTCCTTTGCCAGGCTATCTGGTAACTGGAATTGATCGGCGATTTCGTGCATCGTCAATCCCTCATTGGCCATCCTGAGCGTCTGGTCATTGATGTATTTGTATAAGTCGCGCTGCTTTTCGAGGTGCTCGACCACGCGGTCATTCCCCCATTGCGGCCAGTGGTGACTGCTGAAGGAGACAACCGCATCCTTCCCCCAAAGATCGACGGTTTCATCAAGAGTACGGGTCCATTTCCCGGCATCTCTTACCTTAGCGCCGCGCATGGTCAATATGTTATGCAAGGTATGCGTCGCATCTTCGGCAAGATCAATCGCTTTGAATTGCGGAAAGTAAAAGAGCATTTCCGCAGGCGCTTCAGTACCGGGCGCCATCTGGAAGACGACATCAATGCCGTCAATCGTCATTCGTTCGCCGGTTTTGCTTATTAATTTGCTGGGTTCAAACAGCGTGATCGTGCCAGCCGCCGTGGTCAGGCCAAGGCCCGCGCCTACCGCGCCTTGAGGGTTTTTTGGGCAACAGATTGCCATACATGTAAGAGGCGCGCCGGCTCATGACATTCCCGGCAAAAAAAACGTTTTCGCTCACCGACTCTTCCATGAAACCTACCGGTGCAACGACCGGTATCTTGCCTGCCCGCACATCCTCCTCCTTCACCACGCCGCGGATCCCACCAAAGTGATCAACATGACTGTGCGTAAAGATGACGCCGCTAACGGGCAGGTTTTCTACCTTACTGTTGATCAGGTCAAGCGCCGCCTTCGCTGTTTCAACAGAAGTGAGGGGATCAATGACGACCCACCCCGTCTTTCCGCGAATAAAGGTGATATTTGCCAGGTCGATATTCCGAACCTGATAAATGCCGTCCACCACTTTGAATAGCCCACGAACGGAAAGAAGCTGTTCTTGCCTCCAGAGACTCGGATTTACCGTTTCGGGCGCGGGGCCTTGCTGTTTCAGAAAATCAAACTGAGAGAGGTCAATGACTGTGTTTCCACTACTTCCTTTAATAACCGGATTCGGTAAATCCGCGATAAAGCCCCGCTGAACATCGTCGAAGTCTTGCTTATTATTAAAAGGCAAGTAGTCGCGCAATTGCTGGTTCGCGGATTTGGTGAAATTCGTCGCAGGTTTCGGCCCTTCGGCACCAGCCGGTGAGAAAGCGAGAAGCAAACTAACGACAAGCGCGGTCTTGCAAAAGAAAGTATTTTCCATGATCAACTCCATGAATGAGTACAGGTTTGCCCGGCTCTGCGGCCGAACGCGGAAACTTGTTATTGGAATTGAGGGGGCAAGAAGGGCAACTTATTGCAACACGTACAAACCTTAGAATATTTGGAACGAAGTGCGGTCACTTATTTGTACAAGGCAATTTTTTTTCTCTGCCGAAAGACGGATAAACCTCCGGAAAAAAGTGCTCATTTCGCGGCACGCGCGGTGGAGAGGCGAATGCGGACGATATGTTGTTATAGGCGCTTCCCATACCTATCGGCGGAGCAAGCTCTCGTAGAGTTCCTGCAACGCCGTTAACTGCCTGATCGCAGCGTCGCCGTCGTTTGCGATGCCTTCCAGGTCTGATGCAGTCGCTGGGTCAAGTTCGGCTGTCGCCGCTCCATCATCCACGCTGGCGGCGCTGGCAAGCGCGGACACTCCACTTGCGGCGTCACAACGGGCTGCGATGCGCACGCGGATAGCACCAATAGCAAGAGCGCGCTGCATGCGTTGGTTTTCTTGATTGGCATGGCTCATTTCCTCATAACGTTGTTGATCGATCGCGGCGACGGCGCTGGCCATCGACGCTTCCTGTCGCCGGCGCTGCTCACTAAGGTGAGCGGCCGCACTGCCTCACGCGCGACGCGCTGGTTGTCGCGTAGCGACCAGTCCGCATCTTTGGCGTCTGCACCACGAACATAAAAAAAGGTGGCCACGGCCACCACCAGCAAACCGAGCGCGACCCAGCGCACCCACCACGGCAGAATTCTCGTCATCTCATCACCTCGACATAACGCGGCAAGCGGGCCTCAACCCGACCCGGATAGCGGCTGTTGATCTCGCAGAACGATTCGCCATAGCCGGCCGCCCTGCCCTTACCCTGCGGACACTGGCGCTCAAGCTGGCCAAACCAGACGCGGGGCTGGCACCCAGCGGCAAGCCGACACGACGTGATGCGCTTCGCCACCGAACCGGCGCCGCCGTTGTACATGGCCGCCGCGCATGCCTTGACGCTGCGGTTGTCGGCCATCAGCGGCTGGCACTGGCGATCATTGGTGCGAAGCTTCAGCACTACCGCGCGCAGCTGGTACTGCACCTTTGCGCAATCGCGCCACGACCATGCCGCCAGTGAGCGATCAAGTCCGCGCGCTTCCGCCAGGGCGTCGAAGCGCACCCTGCCGGCGGCGTCATAAGCAACGGTGAATTGCCCGAGGCCGCAGCCCAGCTCGCGCCCGGTTTTAAGCTGCGCGTTCGTTTTTCCAGCCGCTTTCCTGCTCGATGAGCGCCGGCACCAGGCGCGCGGCGCAACAGCGGCCAGAACGTGGC
>BBFD01000114.1 GCA_001313065.1 Silvimonas sp. JCM 19000 | reverse complement strand
CCGTCAGCGCCACCGCCTTGCGCGCGGCCAGCCCGCAACCGCTGCGCTTTGGTCCACATATCAGCTGGCGTCCGTCCGCCGTACCCACTGCGCCGGATGATGCGATTTTTTTTGCCGCGCATGCGGCGGCGTGGCAGTTGACTATTCCGGCCACGGCCGAAGCCGCGCCCGAACGGCGCTGGCTGCTCGATATCGATTACGTGGGTGATGCCGCGCGCTTGTATGTCAACGATGTGCTGGTGGATGACCAGTTCTTTGACGGCACGCCATGGCAAGTCGGCCTTGACCGCTTTGTGGTGGATGGCCAGTGGCCGTCGCTGCGGCTGGAAGTGCTGCCCGCCCATCCCGAAGCCAATATTTTTTTACGAAGATGCCGCGCGCGCTGCGCTGGCGGCATCCAGTAACACGGCGCAAATCCGTGCGATCCAACTCGTGCCGGTGCAAACACTGGCTTTTGATTTCGGCCGGGCTCCGGCCTGAACAAGGAGGCCGTGTGGCCAGCGTTTCCCTGATCAATGTGTGCAAGTCGTTCGATAACGTCAGCAACACCGTAAACAATGTTTCGCTCGAAATCGCCGATGGCGAGTTCTGCGTGTTCGTCGGCCCCAGCGGCTGCGGCAAATCCACGCTGCTGCGCATGATCGCCGGCCTGGAAACCATCACCACCGGCGAACTGCGCATCGGCGGCAAGCGCGTGAATGACCTGGCCCCGTCCGAGCGCGATGTGGCGATGGTGTTCCAGAACTACGCGCTGTATCCGCATCTGAGCGTGGCCAAAAACATGGGTTTTGGCCTGCGCCTGGCCGGTGTGGCCAAAGAAGAAATCAGCAAACGCGTGAATGGTATCGCGGGCATGTTGCAGATCGAACGCCTGCTGGAACGCAAGCCCAAGGCTTTGTCTGGCGGCCAGCGGCAACGCGTGGCGATCGGGCGCGCGCTGGTGCGCGAACCCGAAGTGTTTTTTTTGTTTGATGAACCGCTGTCCAACCTCGATGCGGCCTTGCGCACGCAAACCCGGGTCGAGATTGCCAAGCTGCACCGCGAATACGCGCGCGCCTGCACGATTTATGTGACGCATGATCAGTCGAAGCGATGACGCTGGCCGACAAGATCGTGTTGCTGCATTCCGGCGCCGAAGTTGAAACCTTTGGCAGCGTGGCGCAGATCGGCGCGCCGATCGAGTTGTATGAGCGCCCCAACAGCTTGTTTGTGGCGGGCTTCCTCGGTTCGCCCAAGATGAACTTCCTGGCCGCGACGGTGAGCGCGGTTGCCGCCGACCATGTTGATGTGCGCACGCAGGATGGCTTTGCGCTGACCGCGCAAGTGGCGCCGGGCGCACTCAAGGTGGGTGACAGCGTGCAATTCGGCATTCGTCCTGAACATATCGAAGCCGGTAGCGCGGGCGGCACACATGTATTCGAGCGTGAAGTGCAATGGGTAGAGCGGCTGGGTGAAAGCACCTATGCTATCTGCGCGGCGACACGCATGCACCACTGATCGCCAGGTTGCCTGCCAGCAGCCCGGTGCAGACGGGCGAAAAGCTGGCGCTGTATGCGCCACCCGCCAAAGCGCATTTGTTTGATAGCAATGGGCGCGCTCTGGAAAGGCTGGCAGTTTGACGGCATCACGGCCGATTAAAGGAAAATCGGGCCGGGATAAATTTTGCTGAATGTGACGGAGGTCGATAACAAATGAAGCACAAGACTCTGACAAGCCAGTTGACGCGCCTTGGTGTGTTGCTGGCCGCGGGCATGATCAGCCTGCAAGCGCATGCTGCCGAAGCAGGCAAATTGCTGATCTGGATCAATGGCGATAAAGGCTATGACGGCATCGCCAAAATCGCCGAAAAAAAATTCACCAAAGAGACCGGTGTTGAAGTCAAGGTAGAACACCCCGAAGACGCCATCGCCAAATTTGAACAATCGTCGGCGGCAGGCAAGGGCCCGGACATCTGGATCTGGCCGCATGATCCGGCCGGTAACTGGATTGCCGGTGGCTTGATTGCGCCGGTGCAACCGTCGAAAAAAAATTGTCGACAGCATCGACCCGCTGGCCTGGAAAGCCTGGACCATCGGCGGCAAGACCTGGGGTTACCCGCTGTCGATCGAAGCCGTTGCGCTGCTGTACAACAAAGACATGGTGCCGACACCGCCCAAGAGCTTTGACGACGTGCTGACGCTGGACAAGAAGCTTTCTGCCCAGGGCAAGCACGCCATCATGTGGAACTTCACCGAGGTGTATTACTCGTGGGCGCTGCTGGGTGCCAACGGCGGTTATGCCTTCAAGCGCAAGCCGGATGGTTCTTATGATTCGTCCGACGTGGGTGTGAACACCAAGGGTGCCGTGCAGGGCGTGGAGATGATCCAGAAGCTGATCTCCTCCGGCGCCATGCCGCGCACTGCGACCTATGCCGAAGCTGAAGCCGCCATGAACGAAGGCCGCACCGCGATGATGATCAACGGTCCGTGGGCATGGAACAACCTGAAGAAGAGCAAGATCAACTTCGGCGTGGCGCAGATCCCGGGCGTGGGTGGCAAACCGGGCGCGCCGTTTGTAGGCGTGCTGGGCGCGATGGTGGCCACGGCTAGCCCGAACAAGGAAATCGCAACCGAATTCCTTGAGAACTATCTGCTGTCGATGGAAGGCTTGAAAGACATGAACGCCGCCGTGCCGCTGGGTGTACCGGCCAACAAGGCGTTCTACAACGAGCTGAAAAACGACCCGCTGATTGCCGGCACCATGCTGCAGCCCGCGCCGGTACGCCGATGCCGAGCGCGCCGGAAATGCCACGCTTCTGGACCGCGATGAAAGCCGCGATCGAAAACGTGACGCAAGGCCGCCAGACCGCGCCGGTAGCGCTGGACCAGGCTGCCAAACGCATCAAGGGCGGTTCCTGATCGTTACCGCTCATAGGGTGGGTCAAGACCCACCACCCAAAGCCGTCGATGCGTGCGTCAACGGATGTGGCTAACACTTGGGTGGTGGGTTAAGGCGACCGCTAGAACCCATCCGCCAAAGCCGTCGATTCATGCGGCAATGTGTGGTCCGCCACTTTGGTGGGTGGGTCATGACCCACCCTATGCATTTGTTTTGCCGAACACCTGCCTGTCTCCGCGGACTTTTGAGGTTTTAATGAAACGTCGTTCTCTTCTGCACTACGCCATTGCGGCGGTGGGTGTTTTGGCCTTGCTGGCCGGGCTGGCTTTGGTGCCGGTGTTCTACAAGGCGCATCAGCCCTTGTTTGCCGGCGGCATGATCGTGGTGCTGGGTGTGGCCGTGTGGATCTACACCTCGGCCCGCACTTATGCCTATCGCTATGTGGTGCCGGGTGTGCTGGCGGTGGTGGTGTTCATCGTGTTTCCGATGGCCTACACGCTGGGCATCAGCTTTACCAACTACAGCTCGCAGCATTTGTTGTCGCGTGAACGCGCCACCGATGTCTTGCTGCAAAAGAAGATTGCTGGCGATGCAGCATGAACCTCAAGCTGTATCGCGTCGGCGAAAAAATATCAGCTGTTTTTTTCAGCAGCGATGACGCAGGCACGCCGTCGTATACCTCCGAGCCATTTGCCTTCCCCACGGGCAAGGACGAGCAGCATGTCAAATTGCAGACCACCCCTGCGGATGGCGTAGCGGGTGGGCAGATCGTGCTGCTTAAAGACATGTTCAAGCTGCAACCCGGCTTGAAGCAGATTGCCGCCGTGTTGCCCGATGGCACTGAATTGCGGCAAAGCAGCTTGCGCCGTTTTGCCCAGAGCAAACCGGCCTTCAAGCTGCAACAGGATGGCTCGCTGGTCGGCACCGACGACGGCCATATCCTCAAACCGAATATCCATACCGGCTACTTTGAAGACAGCGCCGGCAAGCCGATCGAGCCCGGTTTCCGTACCACGGTGGGCTGGCAGAACTACTGGCGCGTGTTTACTGATCCCACCTTCCACCAGCCGTTCTTGCGCATCTTTACCTGGACGGTGGCGTTTGCCTCGCTCAACACGCTGGCCACATTTGCCATCGGCATCGTGCTGGCGGTGTTGCTGAACTGGGAAGCGCTGGAATTCCGCGGTGCCTATCGCATGATGTTGTTCCTGCCGTACGCGGTGCCGGCGTTTATTTCGATCCCGGTGTTCAAGGCTTGTTCAACGAAAACCTGGGCGAAATCAACGCGGCCATCAACCTGATCTTTGGCTCGCGGCCAGCGTGGTTCAGCGACCCCAATCTGGCGCGCAGCATGGTGTTGCTGGTGAATACCTGGCTGGGTTATCCGTACATGATGATTCTGTGCATGGGCCTGATCAAAGCCATCCCGGATGAGTTGTACGAAGCCTCGGCGCTGGCGGGCGCGGGCCCCATCACCAACTTTTTTTCAGCATTACCTTGCCGCTGATCTTGCGCCCCATCGCACCGCTGTTGATTGCCTCGTTTGCCTTCAACTTCAACAACCTGACGCTGATTGCCTTGTTGACCAGCGGTGGCCCGGACTTCCTTGACACGCAAGTGCCAGCGGGCGCCACCGATTTGCTGGTGTCGTACACCTATCGCATCGCGTTCCAGGATTCGGGGCAGAACTACGCGTTGGCCTCGGCCATCTCGTCGATCGTGTTCCTGATTGTGGCGACGCTGGCGGTGGTCAATCTGCGTCTGTTCAAGGTTAATCGCGCGTCGTGATGCGCCAGGAGAAATCATGCCTGTAGTTCTTAAAAAAAATCGAGCCGCTGGCGGGTGCTGGCGGCGCATATCGGGCTGATCATTTTTTATCGGTCTGACCATCTTTCCGTTTCTGATGATCATCTCGATCTCATTGCGGCCAGGTAACTTTGCCGGTGGCTCGCTGATACCGCATTCGTTCAGCCTGGAACACTGGAAGCTGGCGTTGGGCATGTCTTATGCCGATGCCGACGGCAATATGGTGCATCCGCCGTTCCCGGTGCTGCTGTGGATCTGGAACTCGATCAAGGTATCGATGATCAGCGCCACGGTGTCGCTGGTGCTGTCGATTACCAGCGCGTATGCCTTCGCCCGTATGCGTTTTCGCGGCAAAGGCACCTTGCTGAATGGCTTGTTGTTGCTGCAGATGTTCCCTTCGGTGCTGGCGCTGGTGGCCATCTATGCGCTGTTTGATCGCATTGGCGATTACGTGCCGTGGCTGGGCGTGGATAGCCACTGGAGTCTGGCGCTGGCTTATACCGGCGGCGTGGCGCAGCACATCTGGCTGATCAAGGGTTACTTTGATTCGGTGCCATACGAGCTGGAAGAAGCCGCGCGCGTTGATGGCGCCACCCCGTTCCAGGCCTTTGTCTACGTGCTGTTGCCGATGGCCTTGCCGATTCTGGTGGTGGTGTTTGTGCTGGCCTTCCTCGGCGGCATGATCGAATACCCGGTCGCCTCGGTCTTGCTGCACGACGAACAGAAACTGACGCTGGCCATCGGTTCGCGCTTGTTCCTGTTTAACCAGCGTTATCTGTGGGGCGACTTTGCCGCCACTGCCATCCTGGCGGGTATCCCGTTGACCATGATTTTCATGATCACGCAGCGCTGGTTGGTGTCGGGCCTGACGGCGGGCTCGGTAAAGGGCTAGTTGTCATCTCTTTCCTGGTGCGGGGTCGGCTGACTCCGCACCCTTCGAGGAAACCTTCATGCGTACGCTTTTTTTTAACGCTGGCCCTGGCCAGTGCGGGGCTGCTCACGCCTGCGTTGGCGGCTACGGCCACGGCCGACGCCATCAAAGTGCAAACCGTGCCCGATCTGCCGCTGATTTCATCATGGGTGCGGACGTCTCCACGCTGGCTGCGGTGGAGCAAGCGGGCGGCAAGTTCTATAACGCGGCGGGCCAGCCACAAGACGCCATCGCCATCCTTAAAGCCAACGGCGTGAACTGGTTGCGGCTGCGTTTGTGGCACACACCGGTCAATGCAGCTGATGTGGTCGAGGGCGGCAAAACCATCTCGCACAAAGGCGATCCGGTCGGCGGCGGCAGCAACGATCTGGCCACCACCATCCAGCTGGCCAAACGCGCCAAAGCGGCTGGGCTGAAATATCTGCTGGATATTCATTACAGCGATTTCTGGGCCGATCCGCAGACGCAAACCAAACCCGCCGCCTGGCAAGACCTGCACGGTGCGGCGCTGCAAAAAAAAGCGGTGTTTGATTACACCGCCGATGTGTTGAAGCAACTGGATGCCGCAGGCGTAGCGCCAGACATGATCCAGATCGGCAACGAGCTGAATGGCGGCATGTTGTGGCCCGATGGCAAAACCTGGCAATCCGGCCCGGATGAAGTGGTCGGCGGCAACGACGGCTTTGTCGCATTGCTGCGCCAGGGCATCGCGGCGGTGCGTGCCGACGACGCTCAGCACGGCAAGCGCCACACCCGCATCGCCATCCATTTGGCCAACGGCAACGACAACGCGCTGTATCGCCGCGTGTTTGATGTACTGACCGGGGCCAAGCTCGATTTCGACATCATCGGCCTGTCGTACTACCCCTATCTGCACGGCGGGGTGGAAGACTGCGCCGCAATATGGACGACCTGGCTTCCACTACGCCAAGCCGGTGGCGGTGCTGGAAGTGTCGTATGCGTGGACGCTGAAAAAAACGGCGACAACTGGCCCGATTTGTTTAACGCCGATTCGCAAAAGGTGATCGGCTATCAGGCCAGCGTACAAGGCCAGGCCAGCCTGTTGCGCGACACCATCGACGGCGTGGCGCAAGTGCCAGCCCATCGCGGCCTGGGTCTGTTTTATTGGGAACCGGCCTGGCTGCCCAACGTAGGTTGGCGCACCGGCGAAGGCAATGCCTGGGATAACCAGACGCTGTTTGATTTCGCTGGTCACGCGCTGCCTTCGCAAGCGGTGTTCCGCCGCGTGCGCGAGAAGAGCGACTGGCGCCAGATTGCAGATCGCAGGCCCGATTGCGCTGAGCGCCTTTGTCGGCGAAGCGTTTGCCCCGCCCACCAGCTTGCGGCTGCGCTTTGATGACGACGCCGAGCGCCCGGTGGTGATCGCGTGGGATGACGTGCCCGCGGCCAAAAACGCAGCAGCCCGGCAGCTTTGTGCTGAAGGGCGACGCCAGCGGCCAGGACATTAGCGCGCAAGTCACGGTGTCGCCCCGGCGCAACCTGTTTGTCGATAGCGGATTTGAAGGCGGCACGCTGGACGACTGGAAGCTCAGCGGCCCCGCTGGCGTGTTCAGCAACGAACGCAATCCCGGCAATGCGCATGGCGGGCAACAGTCGCTGCATTACTGGTCGTCCGGCGCGTTCAAGGCTGAAGTGACGCACACCTTTAGCGGGCTGAAGCCCGGTACCTATCAGTTCAAAGCCTGGTCCGCCGGTGGCGGCGGTGAGAAATCGCTGCGCCTGTTTACCCGTGATTGCGGCGATGACCGCAGCGCCGAGATGAAGAACAACGGCTGGCAGCAATGGCATGCCTTTGCCATCAGCAACATCAAGGTCAGTGGCGAGCATTGCACCGTCGGCATCGCCATCGATGCCACGCCCGGCAATTGGGGCAACGTCGATGACGTCGAATTTTCTGCGCAGTAATGGCTAGCCCGAAACCTACGCCTTTAACGATTTCAACTTGAGCGAGATTTGCACCCATGTACGCAGGTGTTTGCTACTACCCCGAACAATGGCCCCAATCGCAATGGCTTCCGACGCACGCCGTATGGTCGAACTGGGCATCAGCCACGTCCGTATTGCCGAATTTGCCTGGGCCAATATGGAGCCGCAACAAGGCAAGTACGACTGGCAATGGCTGGATGACGCCATCGCCACGCTGGCCGATGCGGGCCTCAAAATTATCCTGGGCACGCCCACCGCCGCGCCGCCGCAATGGCTGTGCGCCGCCATGCCGCAGATTATGCCGATCCGCGCCGATGGCAAACCGTGGCGCTTTGGTTCGCGCCGTCACTACGATATGAGCAGCCCGGATTACCGCCGTGAATGCCGCCGTATTACCAGCGCCATGGCGCAACGCTACGGCCAGCACCCGGCCGTGATTGCGTGGCAGACCGATAACGAGCTGGCCTGCCATGACACCGTGCCCAGCTATTCGCCCAGCATGCGCGCCAATTTCCAGGCGTGGCTGGAACAGCGCTACGGCACGGTCGAGGCGTTGAACGAGGCGTGGGGCAATGTGTTCTGGAGCCAGCGCTATCCGGCGTTCCGCGATATTGATTTTCCGATCCAGACGCCGACCGACGCCAACCCAAGCCATCTGCTGGATTTCCGCCGCTATTTGTCGGACGAGGTGATCAGCTTTCATCAGGAACAAGCCGATCTGCTGCGCCAGTACGCACCCGGCCGCGATGTATTCCATAACTTTATGGGGCTGTTTGGCGCGTTTGATCATTACAAATTTGCCGAACATGGCATCGACCTGGCGGCGTGGGATAGCTACCCGCTGGCGCGTACCGAGGTGACGCCTTTTCCGGAAAGCGACAAGGTGCGTTATGCGCGTACGGGTCATCCCGATGTGTCGGCGTTTAGCCATGATCTGTATCGCGGCGTGGGCAAGGGTCGCTTCTGGGTGATGGAGCAACAAGCCGGTCCGGTCAATTGGGCGCCGTTCAATCCCACCCCGGCTGCAGGCATGGTGCGCTTGTGGGCGTGGGAAACGCTGGCGCATGGCGCGGAAGTCATCAGCTGGTTCCGCTGGCGCCAGGCCCCGTTTGCGCAAGAACAACTGCATTCCGGGCTCAACTTGCCGGGCGATGGTTATTCGCCAGGTGGCTTTGAAGCCGTGCAATTGGGCAAGGAATTGCGCACATTTGAAAAAGCCAAAGCGGGCGTGGGCCAGGTGGCCATGGTGTTCGATTACGAAACGCTGTGGATGTATGACCTGCAACGCCACGGCGCTTCGTTTGACTACAACATGCTGATGCTGAGCTACTACACCGCGCTGCGGCAGTTGGGCTTTGATATCGACATCCTGCCGCGCGACGCCGATTTCAGCGCCTACGCGCTGGTGGTGGTGCCGAGTCTGGCGGTGGTGGATGACGCGCTGGTGGAGCGCGTGCGCAACAGCAAGGCGCGCTGGGTGTTTGGCCCGCGTACCGGTTCGCGCAGCGTTAACTTCACCATCCGCACGAACTGCGCCGGGCAAATTGCAGGCGCTGCTACCGATCCGCGTGCTGGAAGTGGAATCGCTGCGCCCGACGCTGAAACCGGCGCTGACGCTGGCGGGCGAGAGCGGCAGCGTCATCCATTGGCGCGACCATGTGGCCGCAGGCGAGGGGGTGCAAGTGCTGGCCGAGTGCGCCGATGGCTGGCCCGCCGTGGTAGCTAAAGGCAATGTGACTTATGCCGCGGCATGGCTGGACCCGGCGCTGCAACTGGCGTGGCTGGAACAACTGACGCGTGAGGCCGGACTGCAACCGCAACGCTTGCCGGACGGCGTACGCACGCGGCAACTGGGCGATGCGACGTTTGTGTTCAACTACAGCGATGCGGCGTATTCCGCACCGATCCCGACGGGCAAATCCGTGGTCATCGGCGACGCCACCGTGCCCGCACAAGGCGGCGTACTGGCATACCGCTAACGCGGAACGGTGCATAGGGTGGGTCAAGACCCACCATTCAAAGCCAAAGAGAAAAAAAACGCAACTATATGCGCTCTCATCTCATTGGCATTGGGTGGCGGGTCAAGACCCACCATTCAAAGGCAACAAGATGAACGCAACCGTATGCATTCTTCTCCTCGGCTTTGAATGGTGGGTCTTGACCCACCCTATGCGCTTTCACACATTCATTACCAGCAAATAGCGGCAGTCGTCGTGCGCCGCGAACGTGACATTGCGGTCCACGCCAAAGTCGAGGCAGTCGCCTGCGTTCAGCTCGAAGCCCTCCGCGCCGTAATCCACCCGCAACGCGCCGCTGACCAGCCACAGATATTGCCGATACGGCGCGGTATTCCAGCGCGGATAGCTGATCTGCGTGCCTGCGGGCAATTCCACCTCTACCAGCTCCACCCCCTCGCGTGCCGGGCTGACCTGGCGGCGGATGTAAGCGCTGGCGGGGTCTTGCCATACCTCTTGCCGCGCGCGCGGCGTGAGCCGTTGTGGCGGCTCCAGCTCATCGCCAATCAATTGCGACAAGGGCACGCCCAAACCGGCGGCCAATCGCCCCAATACTGCAGCGGTGGGGCTGCTTTCGCCGCGTTCGACTTTGGAAATCATGGATTTGCTGACGTCGGCGCGTTCGGCCAGGTCGGCCAGGCTAAGCCCGCGTTGGTGGCGCAAATGTAAAACCCGTGCGGCGATGATGGCGTCAATAGACATCCGGTCTACCCAGTGGCAATGATATCCACTATAGTAGCCACAAATTCCACTGTATGAAACACGGAGCGAACATGCAATTTGTGGCTTGTACCGAAGAGCGCCATGCCAGCCAGATTCTGGCTATCTTCAATGACGCCATTCTCAATTCGACGGCGTTATATGAATACAAGCCGCGCACCATGGAAACCATGGCCACGTGGTTTGCCACCAAGCGCAGCCATGGTTTTCCGGTGATCGGGCTGGAAGACGAGTCAGGCGAGCTGGTCGGCTTTGCCAGCTACGGCAGTTTTCGGGCGTTCCCGGCCAACAAATACACGGTCGAGCATTCGGTGTATATCCGCAACGACCAGCGCGGCAAGGGCCTGGGCAAGCAATTGCTGCAAGCCATCGTGGCGGCCGCGCGCGCACATGATATGCATTGCGTGGTCGGTGGCATCGATGTCGCTAACGCCACCAGCATCGCGCTGCATGAGAAGCTGGGTTTTGAGCACGCCGGCACCATCAAGCATGCGGCGTTCAAGTTTGGTCGCTGGCTGGATCTCGGGTTTTATCAATTGCTGCTGGACACGCCGACTCACCCGGTCGACGGCTGATAAGCGCGCCCAGCCACGGCAAGCCGGCAAAGATCAAGCGGCGCTGCCCGGCGTGTCTTCGCGCTTGATTTGCCGCAGATAACCGGCCCAATCGCCCGCTTGCATCACAAACACCCAGTTGGGGCCGAACTCGCTGGCAATCTGCCGCGCCACGTCTTTGACCTGGTTCACCGCCAGCTCGGTACGCGTGCAATACATGCCGGTGGGTAGCCGATAAAACTGGCCGTCGTCACCCGCAATACCGGCCAGAAAATTAACCGATTCCATTTTTTTGATGCAGGGCGGCGAAGCGGGCGTCGTCGTGTTCCTGCAGCTCTACGCGAACAAAGTAATACTGCATAAAGGCATTCCTTGAGTGGGAGGGCGGGAGCAAAACGCCGATTGTACGATGCCGCTCGCCGCCGCACCCGCCCCACACCGCTTATTGATGCGGCTGTGTCACATACAGATTGCCCAATTCGGTCAGCACACCGCTGGCCCCCAGCAGCGCATCAAAGTGCGGGTCCGGATTGATGCGGCCGGTGAACCACGCATAACGGAACACATCGCTGCGGGTTTCGCAGGTGTTGACCATGTCTTTGAGCTGCGCTTCCTGCTTGGCCAGGGTGTCGATCTGCGCCCCGTCGGTACTGCTGTGCCAATTGGCCATTTCGCTGACCCAGAACGATTTGCCGTATTTGCTCAATCGGTCCAGCTGACCCCCCAGGCCGTAGTCATACCAGTGGAAGGCAGATAATCGATGCGCGGGTCGCGCCCGCCATTGGCGTTGCGATACGCCGTATAGAAGGCATCCAGCCATACCACCGGGTCACTGTAGCCCGCCATCGTGCCCCAGGTAATGGCCGGCCCCACCAGCTTGACCCCTGTGGCTGCGGCAATGGCCTCATAGCGCGGCCAGATTGCCGCCGCTTGCGCGGGGGTGTAGTTGGCCTGATCGGTCAGATTGGGTTCGTTCATGACCAGCAGATACTTGATCGAGGGATTGGCTTTAAGCCAGCTGATTTCGTTGGCGTCGTTAAAGCTGCCGTTCCACAGCATGGGGATGTAATCCATGCCGTAACGACTGACGTAATCGCTGGGGATGGCGCTATTGGGGCGATCGCCCCAGTTGTACCACCAGCTGGCCCCCTTGCTGATTACGCTGATATCGGCCGTGCTGGCAAGGTCGTACGCCAGCCCGCGTTTGACGCTCTTGCTGGCCGTGGGGGTGGAGCTGGCGTGGGGGCTGGG
>BBFD01000113.1 GCA_001313065.1 Silvimonas sp. JCM 19000 | reverse complement strand
TCATTCATCTTGATTATTCTCGGGGTCCCAGATCAAACGTGGATCAAAGGTCATGGCGGCAAACATGGTAATCACCACAACCGCCCCGAACGCGATCGCGCCAGGGCCGGCGGTGATGGTGGCCAGCGAGCGGAAATGCACCAGCCCACCATCAACGCCACAACAAAGATATCCAGCATGGACCAGCGTCCGACCAGTTCGACCAGTCGATACAATCTGGCGCGCTCTTGCTGTTTCCAGCGGCTGCTGCGCTGCACCGACCAGTTGAGCGTGGTCAGCGCAATCAGCTTGGCCAGCGGTACGGTAATGCTGGCACAGAACACCAGAATGGCCAGCGGCCAGGAACCGGAGGTCCACAGATAAATCACGCCGCTCATGATGGTGTCGTCTTCGGCGTACAGAATCGACGAGGTGTGCATCACCGGCAGCAAATTGGCCGGGATATACAGAATAAAAGCCGCCGCCAGCAGCGCCCAGGTGCGGGTAATGCTATCCGGCTTGCGGCTATGCAGATGCGCGCCACAACGCGGACAGCGCTTGGCTTCGTGCGCGGTGGGGCGGCTGAGCAGGCCGCAGGCATGGCAATTAAGCAGGCCGGCGCGGCTGGCGGTAAGCGGTGTTTTATCCATGACAGAGCCTCATTGCAGCACCGGCAACATGCGCCACACCCGGCGCGCATCAAAGGCGGCAAACACCGCCGTCATCATGAACATCAGCACGGCAAACGACCACAGCGCAATGCCGGGGATAACCTGCGCCATGGCCGCCAGCTTGGACAGCGACACCAGGATGCCCAACATGAATACCTCGATCATGCTCCACGGCCGCAGCAGTTGTAGCGTGCGCAACAGCTCGGGCACATAGGGTGGCATGCGTCGTAGCTGCAAGGGGATTAACAGATAGAGCAGGATCAGCAATTGCAGGCCGGGCACGATAACGCTGGTGGCATCACCAGGATGGAGAGCGTCTGAATGCCTGATTCCACAGCGCCTGGGCCGCCCCGATCAGCGTGCACGACACCCGCGTGCCGGAGATTTCCAGCGACATGATCGGAAAACAGTTGGCCAGCAGATACAGCACCACCGCCGCCAGTGCAAAAGCGAGCACCCGTTCATGCCCGTGTTTGATTTCACGATAGAGGGTAGCGCCGCAGCGGGGACAGCACGCGACTGCCCCTGGCGCAAGCTGGGGCGGCTGCAGCAACAGGTCACACTCGTGGCAGGCAATCAAATGGCTATCGATCATGGCTCTGGCGCTCAGTTCGGGCGACAGCATGACATAAATATAGCGACAGGCGGGTGGGAATATGGAGCTGGACGCTGTAAGCGCAGCTCGGATATACGCCGCGTTACTGCGGCGGCGGTTGTGGCCGCCAGGCGGCGGTTTGAAACAACAACGGGGGCTGGCAAGTGGAAGCAGGCGCGATTAAAATCGCCGTCAGGCTTACAGCCATATTTGATAATTACAGGTTTTTTTTGCTGCCATGTTAAACGCCACCAGCAGCCCGGCGCTCACTTACACCCCGGCGAGTCTTCAGGCCGAGGCGCTGGCTTACCAGCCGCCTCCAGCAAGACCGACACGCCAGCAACGTCACGCCTGCCGCCCGCCACGCCGACGGAACAGGCACAGGCGGATGCGTCTGGCGGCCGTGGCAGCAATCTACAGGCGGCGATTGCGCTACTTAACCAGGGCAGTGGCGGCTGGATCAGCGTGAAGAAAAAAAACCCGGATACCACGGTGGCCTTGACCGTGGTCTCGGCCGACGGTGAACAGACCGGCTACGACGCGTATCAACGCGGCTCGGTCTTGCATACTTCGGCTTGAGCGCGCCTCAGCCTTGCACCGCCAGCGCCAGCGCAATCCCCAACACCAGGTAGACCCCATCCCGCAAGCGACCCTGGCGCAAACGTGGCCAGGCATCTTTGCCGATCACCCACAGCATGGCACCCGCGGCCAGCGCGGTCAGTACCGGCAACAGACTCACCGCAACCGACACCGCTGCGGCACCCAGTAAAGCGCCGACCCATTCAACCAAGCCGCTGATCACGCCGCCGAGCGCGGCCTTGCTCGGACTCAAGCCCGCGCGCCAGAGGCAGTGGCGACCGCAAAACCTTCCGGTACATCCTGCAGGCCAATGCCCAAGGTGAGGCCTGCACCGTGGCCCGCCAGCGAAATACCGGCGGCCAGACCTTCGGGCAAGTTATGCAACGTGATGGCAAGGGCAAACAGCAACAGGCCGAGTTGCTCGCGATTGCCCGAGGTGGCAGCAGCAATTTTCTCGGCACTCGCTTGCCAGCGCCCGAACACCATGGCGCCAAGCAACACCACGGTAGCGACGGCATACGCGGCCTCGCGCGGTGCGGTTAACAACTTGCTCATGCCCAGATAAGCCGCGGGGATTACCCATGCCAATGCCACAGTTGCCATCAGACCGCTACCCACCAGCATCAAACCATCCGCCAGCCAGGCGGGTAATTTGCGGGCAAAAGCCACAGGGATGGCGCCGAGGCTGGTTGCCAGCGCCACACCGGCACCGGCGATCCAGCCAGCGCGCAGGGTGTGGGCGGTGAGCGCGTAAAAGGCAACCATCAGCAGCAAGGCGGCAAGCGCGTACAGCTGTGCCGGCGGCGCAGACGGGGGTGGAGGCTGCGACAGTCGCTGGCCGAAGTCGAGAATAAGCGTGGTCATGGCAATCTGCCTGTATACAAAACCGGGTCCATGCATTATTGCGAATCATTCTCAACAATAGAAATTGTATTTAGCCTCATCTGCAGTAGATTCCGACTATCGGTCAGAATATTTTGATAATTTCAATAAAAAAAACGGCCCGGAACATCGTCCGGGCCGCCTTTAACGTGTCATCCAGCAGCGCAATCAGCCGATGCGCAGATTGCGGTCAAACAGATCAAATGCCAGTTGGTAGCCGATGCTGGCCAGTTGCGCATCGTAACGATCACCTTCGTCACGCATAAAAGCATGCTGGCCGTTTACTTCATGCCAGGTAAAGTTGCGCTCGCCCGCCACCAGTTGCTGGTAAACCTGCGCGCGGCCCGCCGCCGGAATATGCGGATCTTGCTTGCCCCACAGCATCAGCAGTTCGCCACCGATATCGGCCAGGCGTTCCATGCTGTGCTGGCCCGGTTGATTGGGGATGACTTGCGAGTGCAGGTCAGTGGCATAGAAGCAGGCGGTGGCGCGCACTTCGGGCTGCAGCGCAGCGCGGAAGGCCAGATGGCCGCCGATGCAGAAACCCATGGCGCCGAGTTTGCCGTCGTACCAGTCTTGCTGGCCCAGCCATTCGATCATGGCGCGGTTGTCACTGTCATAGCCCTGTACATCTTTGGCCATCTTGTCGGCGTTGCCTTTGTCGCGGCCCGCGTCGTCATATGCCAGTACCGTGCCGATGGGATTCAGTTCATGAAATACCTCGGGCACCAGCACGGCGTAACCGTGCCCGGCCAGAAACCGTGCGGCGCGCTCAATCGGGCCGGTCTGCTGAAAAAAAATCTCGGAATAAAACAGGATGGCGGGGACTTTGCCGTCGGTTTTGGGGCGATGCACATAGGTGCGCATGACACCGCTTGGGGTTTGCAGATCGACGCTTGCACTCTGAATAATCATGGACTGGCTTCCTTGGCTGACGATGCGCTGCAGGGTAGCGCAAAGTGTGTCAGGCGGCCACCGACCATGTCAGTGGCGAGCATAAAAAAATGAGATGGAAATGATAACGGTTATCAAATAAACTGCGGCATTCAGAACGGGTGTTCCGCCCGACCAATAACAAACAGTCGACCGAATGATCAAATTGTTTGCACTGGGCCTGACCTGGCTAGGGATGGCACTGCTTTATATGACTTCGCCCAACCAACGCTTGCGCAGCGTGCCTTTGCCGCGCAGTCAGCGCTGGTTGGCCGCCGGGTTTTTTTGCTGCCGGCAGCCGCGTTGTGGATATTGCTGGATGGCTTGGGTGCCGGTGTGTGCGGCTGGTTGGCCAGCGCCATGCTCAGCATCTTGTCGCTGCCCGTACTGGCCTTGTTCAGCCGTAAGGGAGTCGCATCATGATGTGGGTACGTGTGGCGGCGGGAGCGACGCTGGGCCTGACTTTCTGCATTGCCCTGGTCAGCGCAATCATGCGCGTGTGGCCCGCCCCGTGGCCGGCTTTGCTGGTGCCTGCGGTGGCATTTTTTTTCTTTCCCTTGTGGATCGGCATCATGATCGGCTGCGCGCGCTGGCAGCGCACGGCGGGGGTCTGGCTGGGGCTGGCGGGTTTGAACGTGGTGTTTTATCTGGTTTTGTGGAGCACGCGCCATGCGTTGGTCTGAGATTTCTTCGCTGAGTGGGCTGACCCTGCGTCTGTACACCGCACTGCATTCGTGGACCGGCTTGCTGGCTGGCTTTGCCTTGTTCGTTGCGTTTTATGCTGGCGCCATCACGGTGTTTCAGGATGATATTCGCGCCTGGCAAGATCCGGCATCGCGCGTGGCGGTGCAGGAAACCACGCAAGATGGCGAGCGCTTGATCGAGCGCGTTATTGCCGTGCATCCCGAGATCAAGTCGCGCATCAGTCTGCAACTGCCCGCCGAAACCGGCGGCCCCTACGTGGCCTGGTGGTACGACCTGAAGAAAAAAAGCCTGGTCCAACGCCTCGCTCGCCACGCTGAACAGCCCGGAAGGCGGCCAGCGCGCGGATCTGACCAGTTTTGTGAACGCGGTGCATTACTCGCTCGGCATCAGCAGCGGCGGCCTGTATTTTATGGGCGTGGTCAGCGTGTTGTACGGGCTGGCTCTGGTGTCGGGGGTGATCATTCATTTGCCGCGCTTGACCAAAGACTTGCTCGCGCTGCGCCCCGGCAAAAAAACATCAAGAAATTGTGGCAAGACACACATAACCTGATTGGCGTGGTCAGCCTGCCGTTCCATCTGATTTTTGCGATTACCGGGGCGGTGTTCTGCCTGTATGCACTGCTGCTGGCAGGCTTCAATACGCTCGGCTTTGACGGCAAACTTGAGCCCAAGGTCAATATGGCGCTCGACGTGATCGGCGAAGTACAGCCTGCCAACAAGGCCGCGCCGATGTTGCCGCTCGATGTATTGCTAAAGAAGGCCGAAGCCCGCGCCCCCGGCTTTGAACCGACCTCGCTCACCATCCTGAATTACGGCGACGCCAATGCCGAAATGGCGGTACGGGGTGATAGCGATCGTTCGCTGGCGCCATACGGCAATATCGGCATTCGCATGGCCGACGGCGTCATCACCGACGCCAGGTGGCGCGCGAGCGGGACGCCAACCACGCCACCATGTCCGGCATGTACAGCTGCATTTCGGCAGCTATGGCGCGTATCTGGTCAAGTGGCTGTACTTTATCCTCGGTCTTGGCGGGGCCTTCCTGTTCTATTCCGGCAATCTGCTGTGGGTGGAGTCGCGCCGCAAACGTCGTCAGGGCCGCCAGACTACGTCGAGCTATCGCATGGCGCAGGCCACGGTGGGCATCTGCATCGGCACCTGCATCGGTATTTCCGCCGCCTTTGTCGCCACGCAAGCGGCTTTGCCGCCCATGCACTGGATATTCCGCAGTGGGAACGCATCGCCGCCTATGGCAGCTTTGCCCTGGCCGTGATCTTTGCCTTTGTGCGGCCGCCCGCGCTGGCTGCCATCATGCTGTTGCGGGTGGCGGGCGTAGTTACCTTATTGATTCCCGTGGCCAACGGTCTGGCAACCGGCGATCACATGCTGATCACGCCGTGGCATGGGCAATGGCAAGTGTTTAGCGTGGATGCCATCGGGGTGGTGCTGGGCGCCGGCTTCTTGTGGTTGGCCAAGCTGACCCGCTTGCGTTTGCAGCATGGCCAATCCAATAGTGTGTGGGCGCTGTCGGCCCCGCAGCGCGCAGACGAGCAAGTGGTGACCAATCCGGCCTGAGCCTGCTGTCGCGCAATGAGCAAGTCATGCAAAACCCCGCCGCAGCGGGGTTTTGTGTTTGGAACTGCTCAAGCGAGTGCGGGTTTGCGCCTGGCCTGCGCGCGGTATCTGCCCGCCACACCGACCAGTCCAACCAGCGCCAACGCCCATGTTTCCGGTTCTGGCACCGGCGTCAGACTGTAGTTGATGGCATCGAGCAACCAGCCGCGCGCAATTTGCGTGGAAGGTGTGGATTCAAACACCAGTTGGTTGACCACGCCATCTATCCCGGCGGTCCATGCGAAGCTGTCATAGGGATGGATGTCGACAGCGCCCACAAACTGGCCGTTGTAGTAGCCGGAAATGCCAACCCAATTGGCATTGAGCGGATAGCCGTCCGAAAACAGGCCGGCAATGTACGCGCCATTAAAAAAATAAAACCGAATTGCGAGGTGATGCTGCCGGTGATTGGGGCGGTGCCTTCCAGCGCTTTGCTGGTGCCGTCGGGCAAGGGCGCGGACGCGAGATCGCCGGAATAAAACAGGCCGAGACCGGAAATCGTCAGGGTGTTGTAGATGGGATAGTGCCGCTGCCATCGTAGTCATCAAAAGTCAGAATATCGGCGTGTGCCGCGCCGCTGCTTGCCAGTGCGATTGCGATCAGGGTCCGTTTCATACAAATCTCCTTAGGGGAGATTCATCAATAGGCAGACTTCAAATTTTTGCAAATTCCGTTAAAACGCGGGCGATCAGCGGCGGAATCGTTTACGCCTGGCAGCGCGCTGATGCCGCGTAAGCCGCATCCAGCCGGGCCAGGACCCAATCGGCCTTCCACCTGGAAGGCTTACGGGCCGGCCCGGTGCCGCGCTTAGAAGAACAGGGTCTGCAGGGCCTGGCCTGGATCGGCGGCGCGCATAAACGTTTCGCCCACCAGAAAACTGTGCACATTGTGCTGGCGCATCAAAGCCACGTCATCCGGTGTCACGATGCCGCTCTCGGTCACCACGGTGCGATCACGATCGATATGGGCCAGCAAGCCGATGGTTGTTTGCAGCGTAACTTCAAACGTGCGCAGATTGCGGTTGTTGATGCCCATCAGCGGCGTTTTTAGTTGCTGCGCCTGTTCCAGTTCCGCGCCGTTGTGTACCTCAACCAGCACCGCCATACCCAATGCATGGGCAGTTGCTTCCAGGTCCTGCATTTGCGACAAGGTCAGCGCGGCGGCGATCAGCAAAATGCAATCTGCCCCCCACGCGCGCGCCTCAAACACCTGATATTCGTCGACCATAAAGTCTTTGCGCAGCGCGGGCAGCGTGCAGGCGGCGCGGGCGGCCTTGAGGTAATCGGCGTGGCCCTGGAAATATTCGACATCTGTCAGTACCGACAAACACGCCGCGCCATGGCTGGCGTAAGTGGCGGCGATGGCGGCCGGGTCAAAGTCCGGACGGATAATGCCTTTGGAAGGGCTGGCCTTTTTTGATTTCGGCGATCACGCCTGCGTGTTGCTGCGCGTGCTTTGCGTGGATGGCGCCCACAAAATCGCGCAGGTCGCGGTTGGCTTCGGCTTCTGCACGTATGCTGGCCAGCGGGATGGCCTTGCGCGCAACGGCGATTTCTTCTGCTTGGTGGCGAGAATTTTATTAAGGATGTCCGACATGGTTATGCCTCGGCCTGAGTAGAAAACTGCTGAGTAAACGTGACCAGTTGGTCCAGTCTGGCGCGCGCTTTGCCGCTGGCCAGGGTCTCGCCAGCCAGCTTGATGCCATCGGCCAGCGTGCTGGTGACGTTGGCGGCATAGATGGCGGCGCCCGCATTCAGCTGCACGATGTCGCGGCACGGCCCGGCTGATTGTCCAATACCGCCAGCACGATGCTGCGCGAATGCTCGGCGCTGTGCGCTTGCAGTTCGGCCGGTTGGCAGAAGGCAAAACCGAGCTCGCGTGGATCAAATTCAAATTCAGTGATCTGGCCGTCTTTCAGCTCGGCCACCAGCGTGCGGTCGCACAGGCTGATTTCGTCGAGGCCGTCTTTGCCATGCACGATCAGCGCATGTTTGCCACCCAACTGGCGTAACACCCGCGCTTGAATGCCGACCAGATCGGGGTGGAACACGCCCATCAGCTGGTTATCGGCCTGGGCCGGATTGGTCAGCGGGCCAAGAATATTAAAGATGGTGCGCACGCCCATTTCTTTGCGCACCGCGGCCACATGCTTCATTGAGCTGTGATGATTGGGCGCAAACATAAAGCCAGCGCCCACTTCGTCGATACAGCGTGCCACCTGGCCGGGCGTCAAATCCAGGCGCAGGCCCAGTTTTTTTTCCAGTACGTCAGCGCTGCCGCTGCTGGACGACACCGCGCGATTGCCGTGCTTGGCAACGCGGGCCCCGGCGGCGGCGGTAACAAACATAGCGGTGGTCGAGATATTGAAGGTGTGGCTTTGTCGCCGCCGGTGCCAACAATATCGACCAGATGGCTGCGGTCCTGCACGGCGACCGGCGTGGCAAATTCGCGCATGACGGTGGCGGCCGCGGCAATTTCCGAGACCGACTCCACCTTGGTGCGCAAGCCCATCAGCAATGCCGCGATCTGCACCGGTGGCATTTCGCCCGACATGATTTGCCGCATCAGATGCAGCATTTCGTCGTAGAACAATTCGTTGTTATCAATCAGGCGGTTAAGCGCGGTCTGTACGGTAATCATGGTTGTTGTCCTGGTGGGGGTGAGGGATGACGCGATGGCAGGCGTCAGGCCCATTCACGCAGGAAGTTTTGCAGCATTTGATGGCCGTGCTCGGTCAGGATGGATTCGGGGTGAAACTGCACGCCTTCAATCGGCAGTGTTTTGTGACGCACGCCCATGATTTCGCCGTCTTCGGTCCAGGCGGTCACTTCCAGGCTATCCGGCAGGCTGTCGCGTTCGATCACCAGCGAGTGATAGCGCGTGGCAGTAAACGGCGAGGGCAGTTGGTGGAACATGCCCTTGTCGGTATGTGTCACTGGCGAGGTCTTGCCGTGCATCAAGGATTTGGCATGCACAATCTTGCCGCCAAAGGCTTCGCCGATGGCCTGGTGGCCAAGGCAAACGCCCATGATCGGCTTTTTTGCCGGCAAAGTGTTTGATAGCGTCGATGGAGATACCGGCTTCGTGCGGAAAACACGGGCCGGGCGAGACGACGATGTATTTCGGGTCGAGTTCTTCAATCTGCGCAATGCTGATTTCGTCGTTGCGGTGTACCACAACGTCTTGTTTCAGTTCGCCAAAGTATTGCACCAGGTTGTAAGTAAACGAGTCGTAGTTGTCGATCATCAGCAGCATGGCTGGTCACCTCAATAGCAAATTCCGGAACGGGGCAAGTCGGCGCGGGCCGACTGCGGGCAAGCGCCACATCGCGCGGATGTGGCGGGCGGCATCAGGCGCAGGCCCGCCATCGTGCGCTGTGCAAAGCGGCACGACCCATCATGCGTCCAGCCCGCGTTGCACCAGCTCAGCGGCACGCAGCACGGCGCGAGCTTTGTTCAGCGTTTCTTGCCATTCGCTCTCAGCACAGAATCGGCCACGATGCCGGCACCGGCCTGCATATACAGCGTGTCGTTCTTGACTACGGCGGTGCGCAGCGCAATCGCCACATCCATATCGCCATTAAAGCCGAGATAACCCACCGCACCGGCGTAAATGCCGCGTTTGCTGGGCTCCAGCTCGTCAATGATTTCCATGGCGCGTACTTTGGATGCGCCCGATACCGTGCCCGCCGGAAAGGTGGCCTTCAGTACATCGATGGCATTGAGGCCGGCTTTGAGTTTGCCCTCAACGCTGGACACGATATGCATCACGTGCGAATAGCGCTCGATGGTCATACGGTCTTGCACCTTGACGCTGCCGGTCTCTGCCACGCGCCCGGTGTCGTTGCGGCCCAGATCCATCAACATCACGTGTTCGGCAATTTCTTTGGGATCGGCCAGCAGCTCGGCCGCCAGCGCCACATCTTCTTCGCGCGTTTTGCCGCGCGGGCGGGTGCCAGCAATCGGGCGCACCGTCACGGTTTCGCCTTCCAGTCGCACCAGGATTTCCGGGGAGGCTCCGACGATATGCATATCGTCGAAGTGATAGAAAAACATATACGGCGACGGATTGAGCGAACGCAGCGCGCGATACAAAGACAGCGGCGATTCACTGAACGGCAGTTGCATGCGTTGCGACAGCACCACCTGCATGATGTCGCCGTCGGTGATGTAATCCTTGGCCTTGAGCACGGCGGCTTTGAAGGCGGTTTCGCCGAATTCGGAATTGGGCGTGGTCACGCGTTCAGCCGGGCCTTGCAGCGGCATCGGCGCCGGTTCGCGCAACTTCATGCGCAGTTCCCACAGGCGCGCTTCGGCTTTGTCATACGCTTCGGGCTGGGCCGGATCGGCATATACCACCAGCAACAGCTTGCCGGACAGGTTATCCACCACCGCCAGTTCTTCGGACAGCAGCAACTGGATATCGGGCGCGCCGATCACATCAGCTTTTCGACATGCGCCAGTTTGCGTTCGATAAAGCGGATGGTCTCGTAGCCAAAATAGCCGACCAGGCCGCCCATAAAACGTGGCATGCCGCTAGGCACTGCGGCCTTGAAGCGGCCTTGATAGTTATGGATAAAGTCGAGCGGGTTGCCGTCGTGTTGTTCCACGATCTGGCCGTTATGGATGACGTCGACGTGCTCGCCTTTGACGCTGAGGCGAGTGCGCGCGGGCAGGCCGATAAAGGAATAACGACCAAACCGCTCGCCGCCGACCACCGATTCCAGCAAATAGGAATACGGCTTGTTGGCCAGCTTCAGATACACCGACAGCGGGGTATCGAGATCAGCAAACAGTTCAAGAACGACGGGAATACGGTTGTAGCCTTGCGCAGCGAGCGCTGCAAACTGGTCACGCGTGAGCATGATGCAACTCCGAACGAATCAATGGGATGAACAATGCAATGGGCTTGCGGCCGGGTTTACCAGCGACGCCATCGCCATTCGAGCCAGATTTCGTTGGAGTGAAATGCCATTTTGAAAGAAGGGTGCGTGAGCAGTTGGAAAAGTGGCGTTAATCTTGCCCAGGGCGGGCGCGACGGTCAAGCTGGCCGCGCCGTTTGATGTGCGCGTGCGCGCTTGCAGCCCGCCGGGACGGGGGCGCATCCGACCTGGAGGCGCATTGCCCAAACGGGCAACGCGCCTGTCGATGCACCGCTGGTTGATCAGTTAACCGCAGGCGCGAGCGGCAAGGCCGCCCCTTTGGGCCACAGCAACCAGATCTTGCCAGTTTGCTTTGTCTTGCCCGCCAGCTCGCCCGCGGCATCGCCGGTGCCCCAGAACAAATCTGCCCGCACATTGCCGTTAATGGCGCCGCCGGTATCCTGCGCCGCCACCGGCCCTTGCAAGGGCGCACCGTTGTCCGGGCGGGTGGTCGCCAGCCATAACATGCTGCCTAGCGGCACGGCTTTCGGATCGATCGCCACCGAATAGCCGCCGTCAACGGCACCGCCAGCGCGCCTTGCGGGCCTTCGTTGGCGGGGGGCAAAGCGCGGAAAAACACATAGCTCGGATTGCTGCCGAGCAACTGGTTAATCCGGTCTGGGTGCTGCTGCGCCCAGGCGCGTATGGCTTGCATGCTGACTTCGCCCGACTTGAGTTCATTCTGTTCGATCAGCCAGCGGCCGATCGGCTTGTACGGTCGGCCATTCTGGTCGGCATAAGCCAGCCGCAGTTGCGAGCCATCGGCCAGCCGGACCCGCCCCGAGCCCTGAATCTGCAGAAACTGCAAATCCATCGGATTTTCCAGCCACGCCAGCACGGGTGCGGTATTAAGGCCGCTGGCACCGATGGTGGCGGCGTCGGGATAAGACACCAGTTTCTTGCCCTGCAGACGGCCGCGCAGACGTTTGCCCTTGAGTTCCGGATAGACGTCATCGAGCTGCACCGTAATCAGATCGTCCGGCACCGCGTATACCGGCACCGTCGCCTGGCGGTGCGTTGCGTGCTGCCTGGATAAATCGGTTCGTAATAACCGGTGATCAGACCGTTCTGACTGCCATCGGGGTTTTGCAGCGCATACGGCTGCAACCAGGTCTGCATAAAGCTGCGTACGCTGCTGGCATCCAGGCTGACATTGGCCGCCGCCTTGCACGATGCGGCCCAGACCGCGCTGCGCGTGAGCTTGCTGCAACCGCTGCGCCATGCGGCAAAGCCATGGACCACATCGGGCGTCATTG
>BBFD01000112.1 GCA_001313065.1 Silvimonas sp. JCM 19000 | reverse complement strand
TGCCTTACGCGTCGGGCGCGGATTGCTGGCGTTTGTATTCGTTACGCTTCATGGTCAGGTAGTCGTCTTTTTTTTCGACTTCATGGAGCTGGTCCGGGTAATGCTCGGTGGCGTCAAACCACCACGTATCGCGCTTGTCCGGCGAGGTCGGGTATTTGAGGTAGGCGGCAATCGCCAGGTAATAGCGCATGGTGTTGCGCTCAACCAGGCCGCGCACGCCGCCGACGGGCTTGCTATCCACTTCGGTAAAGCCTTCTTTATCGCTACCCACGGTGCTGAGATAAGTCTGCATCGCCAGCCGCGCGCTCACGCCAAAGCCATAGGCATAAGAGAGATGGATAAACGTGTGGCCAGCATCCACCGGCACTGATTCCAGCACGATGTGGTAATCCTTGGTCCCCATCGGGCCCGCGCCCGCTTGCAGGCTGACCTTGGAATAATCGGCGCTGCTGGCATCGCTATGCCAGGCAAACTGCAGTTTGTAGGCATCTTTCAGCGGCTGCTCGATCTTACGGCCGGTATAAACCAGCAAATCGGTGGCCGACGCGCCAGCGCGACAGTATTTGATATTCAGATGCAGGATCAGGATGTCGCACCAGTTTTCCGGTTTGTTCACCGCAGCGGCAAACGTGGCAAACGGCTGGTCGATGACCGCGTAGACATCGCCCTTGAGGTTGCTCGAGGTCTGCACCGATTCCAGATACACCGGCTGGTTAAACGCGTTGTGTTGCAACTTGTCGGTCAGCGTCTGGTATCTGGCTTTGAGCGCCGGGCCAGCCTCATCGGCGTGAGCCAGGTTGGCCAGCGCCAGCACAGCGGTCAGCGCCAACAATAATCGCGAAAAAAAAGGCTTCAAGGTGAACTCCAGCGCCCCGGGTTGACGGGTCCGCTACGGTGGCGGGATGACTGCGCTGGCACGACAGCTTGAGTGGCGTCGCGAGGGTGCGCAAGGCCAGGCGCGGGGGCGACGCGCAGGGCGATATGCTACAGGATAGTGTCTGGCGGCGCACTTTGCCGTCGCCCGGAAGGATGAGCCGGTGCAAGGCATAGACGTAAAAAAAAGGGCAGGAATCGTCCTCCCCTTCTATGCCTGCCACGGCGCTTTTATGCTTCGAGCTTGGCAAACGCATCGCGCAAAGCGGTGCGCAGGCCCTCTTCAATGACCGGATGGTAGAACGGCATATCCAGCATCTCGGCAATGGTCAGCCCCTGTTGCAATGACCACGCCAGCGTATGCGCAATGTTCTCGGCACGCGGCCTATCCATTCAGCGCCAAGGAACATGCCGGTGTCAGCATCGGCGTAGACATGCATCAGGCCTTTGTTCTTCAACATCACGCGGCTGCGCCTGATCTTCAAAGCTCACTTCCCCGGTCACAAAGCTGCCTTCGCGCAAATCGATAAAGCGCTTGCCCACCATGGCGATTTGCGGATCGGAGAACACCACGCCGATGGTGGCACGGCGCAGGCCGGGCACCACATGCGGATACAGCGCCGCATTAGTACCCGCAGTTTTACCTTCGTCGGCGGCTTCGTGCAGCAGCGGCAGCACGTTGTTGGCATCGCCCGCAATAAAGATCGGCGCGGTGCCACATTGCAGGGTTTCCGGATCAAACACCGGTACGCCACGCGCGTTCAGCTCGATTCCGGCATTTTCCAGGCCCAGCTTGCTCACGTTGGGGGTACGACCGGCCGCGCTCAGTACGTAATCAAAATGCTCGGTAACTTCTTCGCCCTGCAGATTTACATAGGTGATGCAGGCTCTGTCGCCTTCGCGGCCCATCTTGATGATCTTTGCATCCGGGTCGAAGTGGAATTCTTCGGCAAAGACTTTTTTTTGGCATAGCTACGAATGGCCGGATCAGACAGCGGCCCGACGCCACCGCGCACACCAAACAAGCGCACTTTTACGCCAAGCGCGACAAGGCCTGGCCCAGTTCCAGACCGATAACGCCGGGACCAAACACCGCCACACTGCCGGGCAAATCATCCCAGGCAAAAAAAACGTCGTCGTTGACGATCAGCCGGTCGCCAAACACATGGAACGCTTCCGGCACGGCCGGGCTGGAACCGGTGGCAATGACCACGCGCGAGGCTTTAACCGTGATTTCTTCGTTCACCAACAGCGTGGTGTTGTCCACAAAGCGGGCATAGCCACCAGTTTGTCTTCGGCCGGAATGTTTTCAACGCCGCGCACCACAAAACCCACAAAGCGATCGCGCTCGCGTTTGACCCGGTCCATGACTTCACGTCCGTTGACCCGGATCTGGCCATCCACATGCACGCCAAAAGCAGCGGTATGCCGCAGTTCATGGGCCGCTTCGGCCGCAGCGATCAACAATTTGGACGGCATGCAGCCAACGCGCGCACACGTGGTGCCATACGGGCCGCCTTCGATGACCACCGCGGTTTTGCCATTCATACGGGCGGCACGATATGCGGCCAGGCCAGCGGTGCCAGCGCCAATTACTGCAACATCAATTTCGACGGTCTTGGTCATGGTTTATGTTCCTGAGTCTGGTGACGAACAATCACTGAACCTGAGCCTGCGCGGCGCACACGCTCAGGTTCGGTGACTGTGGGGTGGTATTGAGCAAAGCGGCGGCGGGTGATCCACCCGCCGCCGGCATTACACCTTCAGTCCGGTATTACTCAAGCCGCAACAAACTTCTCGACTTCTTCCGAACCGCCAATCAACTTGCCGTTAACGAAGACTTGCGGCGCGGTGACCTTGCCTGCCAGTGCGCCCAGCACTTTGCCGCGAACCTTGTTGTCCAGCGGCACTTCTACAAAGTCATAACCGGCGGCCGACAACTGTTCTTTGGCCTTGGCGCAGAAACCGCAACCCACTTTGGTAAACACCACGACCTGATCCGGCTTTTTTGGCGCCCGGTGCCACGTAGTCGAGCATGGTGTCGGCGTCGGACACTTCAAACGGATCGCCTTCTTTTTTTCCGGCTCGATAAACATCTTGTCGACCACGCCGTCCTTCACCAGCATGGAATAGCGCCAGCTGCGCTTGCCAAAGCCAAGGCCTGCCTTGTCAACCAGCATGCCCATGCCTTCAGTGAACTCGCCGTTGCCGTCCGGAATCATGGTGATGTTGGCGGACTCTTGATCCTTGGCCCATTCGTTCATCACAAAGGTGTCGTTGACCGAAACGCAAAGGATGGCATCGATGCCGTGTTGCTTGAATGCAGGAGCCAGTTCGTTGTAACGCGGCAGATGGGTGCTCGAACATGTCGGGGTGAAGGCGCCCGGCAGCGAGAACACGACCACGTTCTTACCCTTGAACAGTTCGTCGGTGGTGACGTCTTTCCAGTCATTGCCTTCGCGGACGCGGAAAGTGACGTTAGGGACGCGTTGACCTTCACGGGATTGCAGCATGGGTATAGCTCCTTGAGGGGGTTAAGCAAAAAAATTCAGTGAGGCGATTATGCTGGCGGCATCGGGATTGATCCAATTTATTGTTCATTGCCTATCGATAGGCAAAACAAATCGGACACCATGCCGCAGAGACTGGCTTCAGCTTAGTAAGTAAGGACGAGGTCTGGTTCGGTCTAGTGGCCGATGCCGTGAAAACGGGGATGACAGAAGGCGGAAAAGTGCCTTGCCTTTGGCTGGGCCGCGCAATTTCTTATAAAACAAGCGTGCTTACAGCGGATCAGCCGGCGGTAAGGGCTGCTGCCAGAGCCAGGCATCCAGCGCCGCCAACACGCTACTGCGCGCGGGTTCGGCTTCGTTCAGCAACTCGTGGTACAGCGTGGGAAACAGCTGGAACGTCAGCAGATGGGCGGGTGCGCGCGCAGCAAAGTCGATGCTGCCGCTGGGATCGACCAGATCATCATCGCCCGCCGCCAGCAACAAGGTGGGAACGCTGAGCGTGCGAGCATCGCGGATGCCGCCCGACCCGCGCTCACGATAAACGCCGCCAGCCGTGGCGTCATGCGGCCGTGGCGCAAAGGATCGGCGACAAAAGCAGCGTGCACCGTTGGATCATGCGACAACTTGAGCGAGGGCACGCGGGGCGCAACGCTTTGTGCGGCGCCGCCAGCGCCAGCACGCGTGCCAGATTTTGCAGATAACGTGGTGCACGCGGGCGCAAGGCCGGCGATGACAAAATCATGCCGCTAGGTGTGACCCGACCCGAAGTCACCGCGCGCGCGCACACGGCCCCGCCCATGCTGTGGCCGAGTAAAAGCGGCGCAAAACCGAGCTCGCGCCGATATTGCGCATAGACATGCGTCAGATCGTCCAGCAGCACTGCACTGCGGCGCAAACGCCCGCGCGGCCCCGGCTCTGGCCGTGGCCGCTGTGGTCGTAACTGCGTGCGGCATAACCGCGCGCGTTAAACCATTGCGCCAGCGCCTGGTAGCGACCGCTATGTTCGCCGAGGCCGTGCACCAGCAAAACCGCATGGCGGGGCGACGCAACAGGCCAGTCGCGCAGATAAAGAGAGGGAGTCGGGGCAGTCACATCGGGCATTGTAGTGAGGTCCTTGCAGCGCCGCCGTTTTAATTACTGACGCGATCGCCCGCCCTGCCCCACGCGAACGCCATGCAATAAAAAACCCCGGCCGAAGCCGGGGTTTTGGGGTAAACGTCACCGCCAGTGTCACAAGAAAATCAACGCTGCCTTAGTGCGCACCGTGGCTGTCAGGCAGCTCGTCCAGCGCGCGCACTTCGGCGTCTTCGGCCGCGTGGGCGCTGGCGTTATGGTCAGCGGCCAGCATCATGTACACCGCGGGCACGACGTACAGCGTAAACAACGTACCGATCGAAATACCCGTGGCAATCACCAGACCCATATTAAAGCGGCCCAGCGCACCGGCGCCCGAAGACAGAATCAGCGGCATTACGCCCAGCACCATGGCGGCGGTGGTCATCAGAATCGGACGCAGGCGGATGCCGGCGGCGTCTTCAATCGCCTTGCGTTTACCGTGGCCCAGCTTTTGCTGCTGGTTGGCAAACTCCACAATCAAAATGCCGTGCTTGGCAATCAAGCCGATCAAGGTCACCAGGCCAACTTCTGAATAGATATTCAGACTGGCGCCGCCCAGGCCCAGCGACACAAAGATCATGGCGCCGCAAATCGACATAGGCACCGATACCATCACAATCAGAGGATCACGGAAGCTCTCGAACTGCGCGGCCAAGGCCAGGAAAATAATGATCAGCGCAAACACAAAGGTCACGATCAGCGCCGAGCTTTCCTGCACAAACTGCCGGGACTGGCCCGCGTAATCCACCGTGTAGCCTTGCGGCAGCGTGTCTTTGGCGATTTCCTGCAGCGTGGTAATGGTCTCGCCCAGCGTCACCCCGATCATCGGCACACCCGAAATTGTGGCCGAGTTCATTTGCTGGAAGTGGTTCAACTGCTGCGGAATGACCGTGGTTTTGACCTTGGCCACGGTCGACAGCGGAATCACCGTGCCCGCGCTGGTGGTGATCTGGTAATCCAGCAATTGATCCGGATTGAGACGGTCTTCGCGGCCCACTTGCGGAATCACCTTGTACGAACGACCGGCCAGGCTGAAGTAATTAACGTAGCCGCCGCCCAAAGCCGAACCCAGCGCATTGCCCAGATCCTTCATCGACAGGCCCAGTTGCGAGGCCTTGTCGCGATCAAACGTGATTTCGGTTTGCGGCTTGTCGTACTTCAAGTCGATATCCGAGTAGATAAAGATGCCGCGTTGCAGCGCCTTGGCGCGCAGTTCCTGCACCACTTCATTCAATTGCTGGAAGTTGTTGGTGGTGTTGATGACAAACTGCACGGGCAACCCACCGCCCCCACCGGGCAACGGCGGCGGCTGGAACGACACCGCCTGCGCCCCGGCAATGCCGGCCATCTTGGCCTGCACTTGCGGCTGCAGCGTGTTGGAAGTGACTGTGCGCTCGTCCCATGGCTTGAGCACCATGCCGCCGATACTGCTGTTCAGGCCCGACACACCGGTCAACTGGAACACGTGATCCGTTTCGGGGAAGGACTTGAACACATCGAACACTTGTTTGGCGTCTATCTGGCTTTGCTTGAGCGAGGCATTGGGCGCGCCGGTGCTCATGCTCAGCACGATGCCCTGATCTTCTTGCGGTGCCAGCTCGCTCTTCGAGGTGACAAACAAGAAATAGATACTCACCAGCACGATCAAGGCAAATACACCGACCACCGGCAGATAGTTAAGCGAGCCGGTAAGCGAACGCTCATAGCGCACGCGCAGCTTGTCAAACTGCTTGTCCAGCCACTTGGCCAGTTTTTCCGGATGCGCCGGATCAGGTGCGCGCAAAAAAAACTTGGCGGTCATCATTGGCGACAGCGTCAGCGCGATAATCGCCGACACGCCGACCGCACCGGCCAAAGTAAATGCAAACTCGGTAAACAGTGCCCCGGTCAGGCCACCCATAAAGCCGATAGGTACATACACCGCGATCAGCACCACCGAGATGGCGATAATCGGGCCCGCCAGTTCGCGCGCGCCGCGTATGGCGGCCTGGAATGGCGTCAAGCCGTCTTCGATATGGCGGTGGACGTTTTCCACCACGATGATGGCGTCATCGACCACCAGACCAATCGCCAGCACCAGCGCCAGCAAGGTCAGCAAGTTGATGGTGTAGCCCAGCGCCAACATGATGGCAAACGCACCGATCAGCGACAGCGGCATGGCAATCACCGGGATGATCACCGAGCGCAGCGAGCCGAGGAACAAGAAGATCACCACGGTAACGATCAGCAGCGCTTCGCCCAACGTCCAGATCACTTCGTGAATGGCGCTGTTGACGTACTTGGTGGCGTCATACACCACCGTGCCTTGCAGGCCCGATGGCAATTGCGCCTGGACCTCGGGCATGGTCTTGCGCACGTTATCGATGACGGTCAGCAAGTTGGCGTTAGGCGCCACCTTGATACCGACGTACACCGCCTGCACGCCGTCAAAGCCCACTTGCGTGTTGTAGTCCTCGGAACCCAAAGACACATTGGCCACATCAGACAAACGCACGATCGCGCCGTCTTTTTTTGTTTGACGATCAGCTTGTCGAACTCATCGGCCGAATGCAGGCCGGTATCGGCGGTCAGGTTAACCGTGACCATATTGCCGTCGGTGCGGCCCACCGCCGAAATAAAGTTGTTGTTGGCCAACGCCGTCGATACATCGGCCGCAGTCACGCCATATGCGGCCAGTTTCTTCGGATCGATCCAGACGCGCATGGCAAAGCGGCGCTCGCCGAGGATTTCGGCCTGCTGCACGCCATCCACCGCTTGCAGCTTGGGCTGCACCACGCGGATCAGGTAATCGGTGATCTTGTTGGGCGGCAAGGCCTTGCTATAGAAGCCGATATACATCGAATCGATGGTGTCGCCCACCGAGATCGAAATCACCGGCTGTTGCGATTCGGGCGGCAGTTGGTTCAGCACCGCATTCACCTTGGAGGTGATTTCGGTCAGTGCCTTGTTGCCGTCGTAGTTCAGGCGCAGCGTGGCGCTGATGCTGGAGCTACCTTGCGTGCTGGTGGAGGTCATGTAATCAATGCCCTCCGCCTGCGCGATCGAGTTCTCGAGCGGCGTCGTAATAAAGCCCGCCACCAGCTCCGGATCAGCACCGGTGTAGGTGGTGTTGATATTGATTACTGCGTTTTCGGTCTTGGGATATTGCCGGATCGGCAACATCTGCAAAGACCGCAAACCCAGCACCAGTATCAGCAGGGACAGCGTGGTCGCCAGCACGGGGCGGCGGATGAAAATATCGGTAAAGCGCATCTGGCTAACCTCGTAGTGCGCGCGGGGCCAGGCCCCACGCCAGTGTTTCTGCCGGTCTTATGTGTACTGCGGCGCGCTGTTGGCCCGCCGCCCGGATTACCCCGCTTAGTCTTCGTTGCCGACCACAGGGTTGGCGCTATCCGACGGTGCCGCCTTGTTGTTGACCACAATGGTGCTGCCGTTCTTGAGCTTGTGCTGACCATTGGTGACCACGTAATCGCCTTCCTTCAGGCCGGCCGTAATCGCCACCTGATCGCCACGGGTCTGGCCTGCGGTCACAAAGGTCTGTTTGACCACTTGCGTCGCATTGCCCTTGTCGTCTTTCGGACCATCGCTGATCAGAAACACCACTTCGCCATACGGATTAAAGGCGACCGCAGTTTGCGGCAGGGTCAGATATTTGATCGGTGCGGTGGTCGACACCTGCGCCGTGGCAAACATACCGGCCAGCAACTCGCCCTTCGGGTTAGCCACAGCGGCTTCGACCTGGATGTTGCGCGTTGCCGCGTCCACCTTGGCATCCACGGCGGTGATCTTGCCCAGGTAATGCGCCGACGGATTGGCATCGCTCTTGATCTGCACGCTCTGGCCGATCTTGAGCTGGTTCAGCGCCTGTTGCGGTACCAGGAAATCCACCAGGATGGGATCAACGGTTTGCAGCGTCGCCAGCTTGTCACCCGGGTTGATGTATTGGCCCGGGTTGACCGTGGTAATGCCCACCTTGCCCGAGAACGGCGCGCGGATCGTTTTTTTTGGCGATGACGGCTTGTTGCTGTGCCACCAATGCGTTTTTTTGCTGTTCAGATCGGCCACATCGGCATCGACCACGGCTTGCGAGATAGCCTGCGCTTCCAGCTGCGCTTTATCGCGCTTGAGCGTGGTATTGGACAATTCAGCGGCGGCTTGCAGCGAACGCAATTGCGCCACTTCGGTATCGTCATTCAGACGCACCAGCACTTCGCCAGCCTTGACCGTGGTGCCGGACTTCAGCAGCACTTCACGCACTTGCCCCGCAACTTCGCTCGACAGATCGACCCCGCGCACCGCGCGCAGTGTGCCAACAGCCGACAGCGTCGGTTGCCAGTCAGCAAAGCCCACATGCGTGGCGGTGACGGTTTCGGCTGGCGCGTGCTGGTTTGCCAGGTATTTCTTGATCATCTGGCCCTTGAAAATCTGGAAGCCAAAGATGCCCCCAAAAATCACACCAACAACGATCAGCATGATGATCATGCGCTTGGCCATACAAACTCTCCCCGTGGCGTTGGTCTGCAGACCAACTTATGGATGATTACGGTGATTCGGAATGCTTAAGTAAACGGTGTGCGGTGCAACCTTAGCTGGCAGGCGCCGCGGCCACCGCAGACGCGCTGGCTGCGCTGACGCTATCCGCGGTCAGCCCGCCCCCCACCGCCTGGAACAAGGTGGCGCTATCGGACAAACGCGCGGCGCTGGCTTGCCACAAGTTGAGCTGGGTTTGCTGGTACTGCACTTGGGCAATCAGCAAAGCAGTAAACGAGCTACCGCCGAGCTTGTAGCGCGCTTCAGTAAAATTGAGCGACCGTTGCGCCGCTTTGGCCGCATCCACCCGCGCGTTCAGCTCGTTGGCGTCTTGCTGCACGGCTTGCAGACTGTCGGCCACGTTCTGGAAGGCGGTCAGCACGGTTTGCTGGTATTGCGCCCAGCTTTGTTCCAGCCCCGCTTCGGCGGCACGTTTCTGTGCTTGCAGCGAACCGCCGTTAAAGATCGGCTGCAGCAATTTGGCGCCCAGGCTCCAGACATTCAGATCGTCAAAGCTCATGCCGCTGCTGCCGTACGAGGTATACCCGCCGGTGGCCGACAAAGTGATTTGCGGATACAGATTGGCCGTGGCCACGCCGACGCGCGCGCTTGACGCATGCAATAGCGCTTCGGCGCGCGGATATCCGGACGCTGCCGCACCAGTTGCGACGGCAGGCTGACCGGCAGCGTGTCGGGCAGCTTCAGATCATCCAGCGTAATGGCCGGGGTTTCGCGATCAGGCGTGCGGCCCAGCAAAACCGCCAGTTGATTGCGCGCTTGCGCCAGGCTTTTATTCAGGCCCGGCAACGTGGCACGCACCCCCGCCACTTGCGCCAGCTGCGTCGATACATCGGCTTGCGAGGCAGCGCCCAGCTCAAACTGCTTTTGCAGAATATCGAGCTGATGCTGTTGCAAATCGACCAGCCCTTGCGTCACTTCCACCTGCTTGCGCAACGATGCTTCATTGATCGCCGCCAGCACGATATTGGCGGCCAGGGTCAGGCGGGCGCCTTGCAGTTCGTATTGCTGGTAATCGACTTGCGCGGCCAGGTTTTCCAGTGCGCGTTTGTTGCCGCCAAAGGCATCAAAGGTATAAGAAACGGTCAGGCCGACGTTATAGGTGTTGTACAGCTCGGCGCCAAAGCCCTCGCCCGGGCTGACTTTCTGCCGCGATGCGCTCAGCGTGCCATCCACGCGCGGATAAACCGTCGAGCCATACTGGGCATTGAAGTTTTCCTGGGACTGGCGCAGTGCCGCGCGCATCGAGGCGATATTGGGGCTGTTGCGTAAGCCCTCGTCGACCAGACCGTTGAGCGAAACCGAGCCAAACAGGGTCCACCAGTCCGGCTGCAGCGCCGCGCCCTGGGCCAGCGTCTGGGGTGCGCCCAGCTGGGTATCTGCCTGGGCAGTTTGTGTGGCTGGCGCCGAAGCCGTGTAATTTTGCGCGGTCGGGGCGTCAGGTGTTTTGAAATCCGGCCCCACCGCACAACCGGCGACAAGAACAGACAGAGGAAGCAATACGAACGGTGCAACGCGCATTATTCTTGATCCCGATCATTGCGATGAAGTCTTTGCTGCGCGCCGCCACTTGCCCACGGGCGCGCCTTGAAAAGGTAGGGGCTGTCAGATACACGTCGCAAGCTTGATCGCAAGCTTGAAAGCCACGCGCGTAGATGAAAGCTGTCTGGGCGGCATATTAATAGAACGTCCGTCCGGCCGTCCAGACTGTTTAATTCAACAACTATTTGATGTTGAACTACCCACACGGTCAAGTGCCTGTTTTGCTGGAGAAAGCTTGTGGACAGCGGGATTATGAGCAGACAAACGGAACGAGCGTTCTGTGTCATAAACGCCATGCAAAACAGCTTTAAACGCCCGCGCCCTGGAAATCCCCTACTAGCGCCGCGCCGGATTTTTTTGTATGATGTGCAGCTAATTCAAACACTTGTTTAAAACCCGTGGAGGAGCACTACATGTCCGCCTACCCTCACCTGCTGGCACCGCTGGATCTGGGCTTTGTAACGCTGCGCAATCGCGTGCTGATGGGATCGATGCACACGGGGCTGGAAGAACAAGAAGACAGCCTGAGCGCGCTGGCCGCGTTTTATGCCGAACGCGCGGCGGGCGGCGTGGGCCTGATCGTCACAGGGGGTATTGCCCCCAATCCGGAAGGTCGCATTTATGGCGGCGCGGCCATGCTCAACGATGCCACCGCGGTAGCGCGCCATCGCCAGGTCACCGACGCCGTGCATCAACACGATGGCCGTATCTGTCTGCAGATCCTGCACGCGGGCCGCTATGCCGGGCATCCGGATGCCGTGGGTGCCAGTGCCATCGTCGCGCCGATTTCGCCGTATACGCCGCGCCCGCTCAGCGATGCTGAAATCTGGCAAACCATCGCCGACTTTGCCCGCACCGCCGAGCTGGCGCGCGAAGCGGGCTATGACGCGTCGAAATCATGGGTTCGGAAGGTTATTTGATTAACCAGTTTCTGAGCCTGCACGCCAATCAGCGCAATGACGACTGGGGCGGCGCTTTCAGCAATCGCATGCGGCTGGCGGTGGAGATCGTTAAAGCCGTGCGCGCACGCGTGGGCGCGGCGTTCATTGTGATTTTCCGCTTATCCATGCTTGATCTGGTGCAGGACGGCAGCACGCTGGATGAGGCCATCGAACTGGCGCAAGCACTCGAAGCGGCCGGCGTCACCCTGATCAACACCGGCATCGGCTGGCACGAAGCCCGCATCCCCACCATCGCCGCCGCCGTGCCACGCGCCGCCTTTGCCTGGGTAACCGAGCAGATCCGCCCGCACGTGCAGGTGCCGTTGATTGCGGTCAATCGCATTAACACGCCCGAGATTGCCGAAGACATCCTCGCGCGCGGCATTGCCGATATGGTGTCGCTGGCGCGCCCGATGCTGGCCGACGCCGACTTTGTTAATAAAGCAGCAGCGGGCAAAGCCGACGAAATCAACACCTGTATCGCCTGTAACCAGGCCTGTCTGGACCAGGTATTCCAGGGCCAGCCCGCCAGTTGCCTTGTCAACCCGCGTGCTTGCCGTGAGCTGGAATGGGTGATCAAGCCGGTGACACGCAGCGGCGGGTGGCCGTGGTGGGCGCTGGTCCGGCCGGGAT
>BBFD01000111.1 GCA_001313065.1 Silvimonas sp. JCM 19000 | reverse complement strand
CCCGCTGTGGTTGCGCAAGCGCTGGATTTTGCGCAGCACGCTGGCCAATGGCGCGCTGCCTGGCGTGCTGCTGCTGGTGGCGGCGGGTCTGGCGCTGATTGCCTTGCGTGCCGAGGCGGGTCCGCTGCCTTTGCTGTTTGTAATGGCCATTGCCTGGGTGGCTGATACTGCCGCCTATTTCTCCGGCAAAGCCTTTGGCAAACACAAGCTGGCGCCTGCCATCAGTCCGGGCAAAACCTGGGAAGGTGTCGCGGGGGCGCTGGTCGGCATTACTATCTATGCGCTGGTGCTGGGCGCCTTGACCACGCTGCCCTTGTGGAAGCTGGTGTTGGCGGCCTGGGTGTTGACCGCCGTTTCCATTGTGGGTGATCTGATGGAATCGTTGTTCAAACGCCAGGCCGGTATCAAAGACAGCAGCCAGTTGCTGCCGGGCCACGGTGGCGTGCTTGATCGCGTCGACAGCTGCTTGCCATTCTGCCCATCGCCGCCTTGCTCTGGCCCTGGCTGATCCAGCATTAATCGCCCGGTTGATTCCGCGGCGCTCTAGAAAACTACGGCAATCCATGACCGCACCGACCCTCAGAACACTTACCGTCCTTGGCGCCACTGGCAGCATCGGCGTCAATACGCTCGATGTAGTGGCCCGCCATCCCGATCAATATCGTGTGTTTGCCATCAGTGGCGCCACGCAGCTGGATCGGTTGCTGCAACAGTGCAAACAGTTTGCGCCGCGCTATGCCGTGGTGCTGGACGAGCAATCTGCCGAAACCTTGCGTGGCATGGTGCGCGCCGCCGGGCTCGAAACCGAAGTGTTGTGTGGCGCGGCCGCGCTCGAGCAAGTGGCCTGCGCGCCCGAAGTCGATACCGTGATGGCCGCCATCGTTGGCGCAGCGGGCATGAAGTCAACGCTGGCCGCCGCGCAGTGCGGCAAGCGCGTGCTGTTGGCCAACAAAGAAACGCTGGTGCTGGCGGGCAAGCTGTTTATGGATGCCGTTACCGCCGCTGGCGCGGAACTGCTGCCTATCGATAGCGAACACAACGCCATCTTCCAGGTGTTGCCGCGCGCGCATCGCGAGCGGCCGTATCACGGCACCCTGCAACAAGCGGGTGTGCGCCGGATTCTGCTGACCGCTTCCGGTGGCCCGTTCCGTACCCGGCCGCTGGAGACGCTGGCCGCCATCACCCCCGAAGAAGCAGTGCGCCATCCCAACTGGTCGATGGGGCGCAAGATTTCGGTCGACTCGGCCACCATGATGAACAAGGGCCTTGAGGTCATCGAAGCGCACTGGTTGTTTAATGCGCGCCCCGACGAAATTACCGTGGTGGTGCATCCGCAGAGCATCGTGCATTCGATGGTCGAGTATGTGGATGGCTCGGTGCTGGCCCAGTTGGGTGCGCCCGATATGCGTACGCCGATTGCCTATGGCATGGCTTATCCGCAGCGCGTCGAATCCGGGGTGGAGCGGCTCGATTTGTTCAAAGTAGGGCGCCTCGATTTTGAAGAGCCCGATCTCAAGCGTTTTCCCTGCCTGCGCCTGGCCTTTGAAGCGTTGCGCCAGGGCGGCCCGGCGACTGCAATCGCCAATGCGGCCAATGAAGTTGCTGTGGCTGCATTCCTCGAGCACCAACTCGACTGGAATGGCATCCCCGCCCTGATCGAACACACGCTGGGCATTTGCTGTAGTAACGCCAGCGATGCCTCTATCGATCTGCTGTTGCAAGCCGACGCGCACGCGCGCGAAGTGGCGCAACAGTGGCTGCGCGAGCGCTGAACCCATGAACGGCCTGGTCGCGGCGCTCTCGTTTATCGTCACGCTGGGCATCCTGGTGACGGTGCATGAATTCGGTCATTACTGGGTGGCGCGCCGCTGTGGCGTCAAGGTACTGACGTTCTCCATCGGGTTTGGCAAGGCGCTCTATCGTTGGCAGCGCGGCGAAACCACTTGGCAAATTGCCGCCATTCCCCTCGGCGGCTACGTCCGCATGCTGGACGAACGCGAAGCCCCCGTGGCGGCAGCCGATCTTGATCGCGCCTTCAATCGCCAACATCCACTCAAGAAAATGGCCGTAGTTGTGGCCGGGCCGGCTGCAAATCTGTTGCTGGCACTGCTGTTCTACTGGGTGTTGTTTATGGTGGGCGTGTCCACCCTGGCGCCGGTGGTGGGCGATGTGGCGGTCGATACCGTGGCCAGCCATGTCGGCATCCGCGTGGGTGATCGCATCCAGCGCATAGATCAGACCCCTGTGCGCAACTGGGATGACATCCAGACCGGACTGCTCGATGCCGCCAGTCAGGGAAAAAAGTTTTCGGTGCAATTGCAGCGTAACGGGCGTGATGTAGCCGTTTCTATCGACCCGGTGGCATTTGGTATCGAGAGCGTCGATGCCGACACCCTCAGCAAGCTGGGCGTATCACCGATGCATATCGTGCCGCAGGTGTCTGAAGTGTCGCCCGGCAGCGCTGCCGCCCGGGCCGGCATCCAGCAAGGCGATCTGCTGCAGAGCTTGATGGCCAGGCCCTCACCAGCTGGAGCATGCTGCAACATCGACTGGCGCAGGCGGCCGGCGCCCCCTTGCGCGTGGGTTTGCTGCGGCACGGTCAGCACCTCGAAGTGATCGCGCATCCGGATGTGGTCACCGAAAAAGGCAAACAAATCGGGCGCTTGGGCATTGCCCCGACGCCGGACGAGCAACAATGGGCCAGCCAGCAAATGAAAATGCGTTATGGCCCGGTAGCGGCGCTGGGCGCTGCTGTCAATAAGCCTGGCAGACCATACGGCTGAACGGCGTGCTGTTTGGCCGCATGATCACCGGGCATGTGTCGGCCAGCCAGGTGGGTGGACCCCTCACGATTGCCCGCATGGCAGGGCAAAGCGCACAGGCTGGACTGGAGCCATTTATCGATACATTGGCGCTGGTCAGTTTGAGTCTGGCGATACTTAACCTGTTACCTGTGCCCCTGCTTGATGGCGGGCATTTGATGTATCATGCTGCCGAACTGTTGACCGGACGACCGGTGTCCGCCACAGTGGAAGCAGTCGGCATGCGGTTGGGCCTCCTCTTTCTTGCCGGCTTGATGGCGCTCGCGCTGTATAACGATTTCTACCGACTCATAACTGGCTGACTCCGCCAGAATCCGATCCGACACATGAAATTAAAAAACGCTTTCCCTGTTGCTTGGCGCTGCACTTTCCGTGAGCGCACTCCCGGTATGGGCTATCGACGCATTCGTCGTAAAGGATATCCGCGTAGAAGGACTACAACGTACCGATGCGGGTACGGTCTTCAATTATCTGCCGCTCAAAGTGGGCGACACGCTGGATGATGAAAAGGCGCAAGCCGCCATCAAGGCGCTGTTTGCCACCGGCTTCTTCAACGATGTGCGGCTGGAACGCAATGGTGAAGTGCTGGTGGTTACGGTAGACGAACGCCCCACCATTTCGCAGATCAACATCAACGGCGCCAAGCTGCTGGAAAAAGACCAGATCAAGCAGGCGCTGGGCAGCCAGAACTTCACCGAAGGTCGTATTTTCGAGCAAGCCACGCTCGATGCCGCGGTGCAGGAACTCAAACAACAGTACTACTCGCGCGGTCGTTACTCGGTGATCGTCAAGACCACGGTCACACGGCTTGAACGCAACCGCGTGGGTATCGAATTCAATATCTCGGAAGGCGCCACCGCGCTGATCCAGCAGGTCAACCTGGTCGGTGCCAAGGTCTTTAAAGAAAAAAAGACCTGTTGGGCGAATTGTCGCTCAGCACCCCGGGCTGGATGAGCTGGTATACCAAGGACGATCAGTATTCGCGCCAGAAATTCCAGGCCGATCTGGAAACCCTGCGTTCGTACTATATGGACCGCGGTTACCTTGAGTTCAACGTCGATTCGACCCAGGTGGCGATCTCGGAAAGCAAAGAAGATGTTTTCCTGACGATCAATATCACCGAGGGTGAAAAGTACACCGTCACCGACGTCAAATTTGCCGGCGACAGCACCATCCCGCAAGCCGAGCTGGAAAAAAAACTGGTCAAGATCAAGGCCGGTGAAACCTTCTCGCGCCAGAAACTGAACAAAGCCACCGCGGCGGTCACGGATCGTCTGGGTGTCGATGGCTACGCCTTTGCCAACGTCAACGCCGTGCCCGATGTCGACAAGGTCAACCATACCGTTGCCTTTACCTTCTACGTTGATCCGGGTCGTCGCGTTTACGTGCGCAATATCAACGTGGTCGGCAACACCATGACGCGGGATGAAGTGGTGCGCCGTGAACTGCGTCAGGCTGAATCGGCGCCGTATGATGGTTCGAAGATCAAGCGTTCCAAGCAGCGTCTGGACCAGCTCGATTACTTCCAGGAAGTGAATATCGATACGCCGCCGGTGCCGGATGCGCCGGATCAGGTGGATATGAACGTCCGGGTTACCGAAAAGAAAACCGGCCAGTTCAATATCGGCGCGGGTTACGGTCAGTCGGAAGGCGTGGTGTTGATTGCGTCGATTTCGCAGACCAACTTTCTGGGTAGCGGCAAGCAGTTCTCAGCGGAATTCAACAACAGCTCATCGCAGCGCGTGTATTCGCTCGGCCTGACTGACCCGTACGCGACGCCGGATGGCATCTCGATGGGCTGGAACTTCTACAAACGCGATACCGATCCGTCGTACAACAACCTGGGTAACTACACCACCAATGGCTGGGGTGGCGCGTTGACCTTTGGCTTGCCGGTTACTGAAGAAAACCGCGTGGGTTGGTCGTTTGGTTATGACAACCTGAAGATCGATACCACGACGTCGACGCCTGCTTATGTTGAAGACTTCGTCAACAAGTACGGCAACAAGACCGGCACGTTCAACTCGACCATCCGCTTTGCCCGTGACACGCGTGACAGCGCGTCTTATCCGACGACGGGTTGGTCGTTCAATACCTCGGCCGAAGCTCGGTGCCGGGTTCGGACCTGAAGTACTATCGCCTGAACGCCACCAGCCAGTACTGGGTGCCGATCGGTGAAGACTTTGCCGTGATGTGGAACCTGGCAGCCGGTTACGGCAATAGCTATGGCAACACGGACTATCCGTTCTACAAGAACTTCTACGCCGGTGGTGTGAACTCGGTGCGCGGTTTTGCCTACGGTACGATTGGTCCGAAGGATGAATACGGCGACGGTATGGGCGGCAACAAGATGCTGACCAACAGCTTCGAGTTGTTCTTCCCGATGCCGGGTATGAAAAAAAACGATCACAGCACGCGTTTGTCGGTGTTTGCGGATTCGGGTGGCGTGTGGGGTCCGGACGACAAGTTCTCGTTCAGCGATAACCGTTATTCGGTCGGTGCCGCGTTCTCGTGGGTCTCGCCGATTGGTCCGCTCAAGTTCAGTATTGCCAAGCCGATGAAGTCCAAGACGGGCGATTCGACGGAAGCGTTCCAGTTCCAGATCGGCAATATTTTCTGACCGGATATAGAAAAGAGGTTGCAAGCATGAAGTTAGCGCGACAGATCGGAATGTTGTTGTGCGTTGCGTTAGTCTCGACCGCGGCCATGGCAGCCGATGTCGGGATCCGCATCGGCTTTGTGGATACCGATCGCATCCTTAAGGAATCGGCGCCGGCAGCACGTGCGGCCAAACGGCTGGAGAAGGAATTCGAAGGCCGCCGCCTGGACGTGCAGAAGCTGGCTGATCAAGGTAAATCCCTGCAGGCGCAGCTGGACAAAGGCGGCTTGGCCGATGCGGATCGCAAAGACAAAGAGCGCCAACTGGTCAAGCTCAACCTCGATTACCAACGGATGCAGCGCGAGCTCAACGAAGACTTGAACTCGCGCCGCAATGAAGAGCTGTCGGGCATTCAGGAACGCGTGAACAACGCGATCCAGCAGATTGCCAATAGCGAAAAAAAATATGATCTGATCTTGCAGGAAGCGGCCTATCGCAGTCCGCGCATTGATATCACCGACAAGGTGCTCAAGCTGCTGTCAGACAAGTGAGCGGCGTATGTTTTTATCAGAATTAGTGACCGCCCTTGGCGGCACCCTGCGGGGTGAAGATATCCAGGTGAGCCGTGTGGCCGCCCTCGAAAACGCCCAGCCTGATGCGCTGCGTTTTTTGTCCAATTCGCGCTTCAAAAGTCAGGCGATGGCCAGTCAGGCCGCCGCGCTGCTGATCAAGCCCGCCGATGCGGCCGATATCAGCAAGCCGTGCATCCTTACCGACGATCCTTATCTGTACTACGCACGCGCCACCGCGCTGCTGCATCCGGCCCCGGCCGTGCAGCCTGGCGTCCATCCGCGCGCCTGCGTCGACCCCAGCGCCAAAGTCGATCCCACTGCGCAAATCGGCCCCAATGTGGTGGTCGAGGCGGGGGCCGTCATCGGGGCTAACGTGGTGTTGCGCGCCAATGTTTTTTTGTCGGCGCCAATGCGCAGATCGGCGCTGGCAGCATTCTTTATCCCAATGTCACATTGATGAACGAATGTGTGCTGGGTGAGCGTTGCATTCTGCATCCGGGCGCGTGATTGGTGCCGATGCTTTGGCAATGCCTGGGCCAAGGATCACTGGGAGAAAATCCCGCAGATCGGGCGTGTGGTGCTGGGCAATGACGTTGAGATAGGCGCCAATGCCACGGTGGATCGCGGTGCGATTGACGATACCGTGCTCAGCAATGGCGTGCGCATTGATAACCTGGTGATGCTGGGCCACAACGTGCACGTGGGCGAGCACACCGCCATGGCAGCCATGAGCGGTATTTCGGGTTCGGTGCGCATCGGTGCGCGCTGCCAGTTTGGCGGTGCCACCCGTATGGGCGGCCATATCGAGATTGGCGACGATGTCATCCTGCTGAATTCGGCATTGGTATCCAAGTCGATCCGCAACAAAGGCATTTACGCGGGTAGCCCCGTGCAGACCCACGATCAGTGGCTCAAAAAACGCCGCGCATTTGCGGCACCTTGATGCACTGAGCGGCAAGGTCAAACAACTGGAAAAAAAGCTGGCGGCGCAAGACACTGCCGCAGCGCAGGAGGAAGAATGAGCGAAACAATGGATATCAATGAAATCATCAAATACTTACCGCACCGGTATCCATTTTTGCTGATAGACCGCGTGACTGAACTTGAGCTGGGCAAATCGATCAAGGCCATCAAGAACGTCACCATCAACGAACCGTTTTTTCCCCGGGCATTTTCCCGGCTACCCGGTCATGCCGGGTGTGTTGATCATGGAAGCGCTGGCGCAAGCCGCAGGCGTGCTGTCGTTCAAGAGCGATGGCAAAGAGCCGGATGGCAGTTCGCTGTATTTCTTTGCCGGTATCGACAATGCGCGCTTCAAGCGCCAGGTGGTGCCGGGTGATCAGCTGACCTTGTGTGTTGAGCTGCTGCAGTCCAAGCGTGGCATCTACAAGTACGCCGCCAAAGCCTATGTCGGCACCGAGCTGGCGGCCGAAGCCGAATTGCTCTGCGCCGAGCGCAAGGTGAACAAGAGCCTGTAAGCGCGCGGCGCGCGCGATCGATCAGGCAGGTTGTTGCGGCGGGCGTTATGCCCGCTTCATCCTTTCAGGACCCGCATTTATGGCAAATATCCATCCCACCGCCGTGGTCGATCCGCGCGCGGTTCTGCATGACAGCGTGGTCGTCGGCCCGTACGCAATCATCGGGCCCGATGTCAGCATCGGCCAGGACACGGTGATTGATGCACACGTGGTCATCAGCGGTGTAACCCGCATCGGCGCGCGCAATCGCTTCCATTCGTTTGGCAGCATCGGTTGCGACCCGCAAGACAAAAAAGTACAAGGGCGAGCCGACGCGGCTGACCATCGGCGACGGCAACACCTTTTTTTCAATACATCACCATTTCGACCGGCACCGCGCAGGACGAAGGCATCACCAGTATTGGCGACAACAACTGGATCATGGCCTACGTGCACGTGGCGCATGACTGCCGCATCGGCAGCAATACGATTTTTTGCCAACAATGTCACGCTGGCTGGCCACGTGCATGTTGAGGACTGGGTTTTTCTGGGCGGGTTTACCACCGTGCACCAGTTCTGCCGCATTGGCGCGCATGCAATGAGCGCGTTCACCGCCGCGATTTCGCAAGACGTACCGCCGTTTGTTGTGGCCGCAGGCAATCGGGCCAAGCCCGCTGGCGCGCACAGCGAAGGCATGCGTCGTCACGGCTACAGCGCCGAGCAGATCAGTGTGGTCAAACGAGCCTACAAGGCGCTGTATCGCCAGGCGCTGAGCATGGAAGACGCCCAGGCCGCGTTGGCCGAAATGGCGCAGACTTCGGCTGAAGTGGGCGCGATGTTGGCATTCGTGCAAGCCAGCGAACGTGGCATTATCCGGTGAGCTGGCAACCGTCTGCTTGTCCCTTAACTCTGTTTTCCGTGTGAGCCGATGATAGATCGACTCTTTCCGCAAGCGGGCGGTCATCCGCGTATTGCCATCGTCGCGGGCGAAGCCTCGGGCGATTTGCTGGGTGCCGCGCTGATCGAAGCGCTGCGCCAGCGTTTGCCCCATGCCATTTATAGCGGCATTGCGGGGCCGCGCATGAAAGCCGAGGCGCGCATAGCGTGGTGCCGATGGAAAAGCTGGCCGTGCGCGGCTATGCCGAAGTGATCAAGCATCTGCCCGAACTGCTGCGTATCCGGCGTGAACTCAAAGACGCCATCCTGCGCGAAAAGCCCGATCTGGTGATCGGTATCGATGCGCCTGATTTCAACCTGGGCCTCGAAGCCGCGTGCAAAGCCGCCGGGATTCCGGTAGTGCATTACGTCAGCCCGTCCATCTGGGCCTGGCGCGCCGAACGCCTGAAGAAAATCGGGCAAGCGGTGTCGCACGTGCTGTTGCTGTTTCCGTTTGAAGAAGCGCTGTATCGCCAGGCGGGGATTCCAGCCACTTATGTGGGGCATCCGCTCGCTGATCAATTTCCGCTCGAACCCGACCAACCGGCCCTGCGCGAAACGCTGGGAGTGCCGGTGGCGTCCACCGTGTTTGCGCTATTGCCGGGCAGCCGCCAGAGTGAACTGGCGTTGCACGCCGCGCTGTTTGTCGAAACCGCGCGCAAACTGTTTGAGCGCTATCCCAATGCAGTTTTTTTCTGGTGCCGTTCATTACGCGAGAAACGCGCGATATGTTCGAAACCGAAATGTGGAAGCAGGGCGCGCAAGAACTGCCGTTCCGTTTGATGTTCGGTCACGCGCATGAAGCAATGCAGGCGTCAGACGCCATCGTGGTGGCCTCCGGCACCGCCGCGCTGGAAGCCATGCTGGCCAAGCGTCCGACGGTAGTCACCTACCGGCTGACCAACTTCACCTATCGCATGGTGCGCAAAAAGATTAAAACGCCCTACATCAGCTTGCCCAACGCGCTGGCGGCTGGCTTTGTGGTGCCTGAACTGTTGCAGCACGACGCCACCGCCGACAATATCGTGCAAGCCGTTTCAAACATGATTGATGACAAGCGTTTTGCCGCGCGCATTAACGCTTGTTTTACCGGGTTTCATGAGCAATTGCGCTGTGGCGCAGCGGATCGCGCCGCGGATGCGGTGGTCAAGGTGTTGGGGAAGGGCCGTGGCTGACAAGGCGATCAAGCCGATCAAACTGGTGTGTGGTGTGGACGAAGCCGGGCGCGGGCCGCTGGCGGGTTCGGTGTTTGCCGCCGCCGTGATCCTGCCGCCGCGCCATCGCATCAAGGGGCTGGATGATTCCAAAAAAAAGCTGAGCGAAGCCCAACGCGAAAAGCTGTTTCCGCAAATTCAGGAAAAAAGCCCTTGCCTGGTCGATCGCCTTTGCCACGCATGAAGAAATCGATCGCATCAACATATTGCAGGCCACCATGCTGGCGATGCAGCGTGCGGTTGCCGGTTTGCACACGCCGCCGGAACTGGCCTTGATTGATGGTAACCGGGCGCCGCAACTGGGCTGCGCGGTGCAGACCATTATCGGGGGCGACGCACTGCAGGCTTGCATCTCGGCCGCGTCCATCCTGGCCAAAGTGGCGCGTGATCGCGAGCTGTTGCAGCACCACGAAACCTGGCCCGATTACGGTTTTGCCCGCCACAAAGGCTATGGCACGCCCGAACATCTGAGCGCGCTCAAGCGCCTGGGCCCATGTCCGATCCATCGCAACAGTTTTGCGCCGGTGCGTATGGCCGTCGCACAAATGTCGCTCTGGGAGTAAGCCTGGGTTGTCGCTTGCAAGCCTTGCCTCTAAACTGCGGGAATGCGGGATAAATGACATCTGGATAAGGGGCCACAACGGTTTGTGGAATCACGGATGTTTGTGTTGATCAGGCGCGCAGATCTGCGCTGTTCTACATAGAAAAATCAAAGTGCCGTCATTCACGGCCACTCCCCCGAATTCAATACAGGGAATACACGGCGCATGTTCGTCATCATTGGTTATATTTTCATGGTCGCCTGTATTTTTTGGCGCCTATGCGGCACACGGCGGCGAATTGGGCGTGCTGTGGCAACCGGTCGAAATCATCATTATTTTTTGGTGGCGGCATTGGCGCCACCATCGTCGGCTATGGTGGCAAGCCGATGAAGGCTTTCCTCAAGTCGATTCCCTTGCTGTTTAAAGGCCCGCCTTACAACAAAAAAAACTTTTATATGGATTTGTTCGCGCTGATGTTTGAGCTGCTGTCCAAAATCCGTAAAGAGGGTTTGATGTCGATTGAAGGCGATGTGGAAGATCCGCATAACAGCCCGGTGTTCAGCAAATATCCCAAAGTGGCGCACGACCACCATCTGGTTGAATTCATTACCGACTATTTGCGCTTGATGGTGGGCGGCAACCTTAACGCCTTTGAAATCGAAAACCTGATGGATGTGGAAATCGATACTCACCATCACGAAGCCGCCGACCCGGTCACTGTGGTGACCAAACTGGCTGATGGCTTGCCGGCATTCGGGATTGTGGCGGCGGTGATGGGCGTGGTGCACACCATGGGTTCGCTGCATTTGCCACCGTCCGAGCTGGGCAAGCTGATTGGCGCGGCGCTGGTGGGTACCTTTATGGGTATTTTGCTGGCCTATGGTTTTGTCGGCCCGCTGGCGGCCATTCTGGAAGCACGCAATGCCGCCGTGCACCAGGCGTTTACCGTTATCAAGACCACCATGCTGGCCAGCCTGAATGGCTACGCGCCGCAAGTGGCGGTCGAATTTGGCCGCAAGGCACTTAATTCGACCGAGCGCCCCAGCTTCAAGGAGCTGGAAGAATTCGTGAAGAACGCCAAGTCGAAATAACATCGGCGCGTAATCCGATCAACCAACGCCGCGCAGCCTTGCTGCCGCGGCGTTCTGCCTTGCAGGGGCAACCATGAGCGACGACTCACAACGTCCCATTATCGTAAAGCGCATCAAGAAGGGCGAACACGGCCACCATGGCGGCGCGTGGAAAATCGCCTATGCCGACTTCATGACCGCCATGATGGCGTTCTTTTTTGCTGATGTGGCTGCTGGGCTCAGTCTCCAAAGGCAATCTGAAAGGCATTGCTGATTACTTTTCCAATCCGCTCAAGATTGCGCGGCGCGGCGGCGAGGGCGCGGGTGATGCCGATTCGCTGGTCAAGGGCGGCGGCAAAGATTTGACGCAGCAAGTGGGCCAGATGAAAAAAGGCGCAGTGCAGCAAGATGAGCAGGCCAAAGATCGGCGGCGCTTGTCGGCATTGCAAAAGAAATTCCAGGCCATGATGGATGACAAGGCCAAAACCAATAGCAAGCTGGCGCAATTCAAAAAAAACCAGCTCAAGCTGGATATGGTGGCCGAAGGTTTGCGCATTCAGATTGTCGATGCGCAAAACCGTCCGATGTTTAAATCGGGCAGCAGCGAGCTCGAACCGTATGCGCGCGATATTCTTGATGAAATCGGCAAATTGCTGGTCGATGTGCCCAATGATATTTCGCTATCCGGCCACACCGATGCGCAGCAATTCGCCGGCGGCCAACGCGGCTTTAGCAACTGGGAATTGTCGGCCGATCGCGCCAATGCGTCGCGTCGCGAATTGATTGATGGCGCGGGTGTGCCGGGCGAAAAGGTATTGCGCGTCAATGGCTTTGCCGACCAGATTCCGCTGGATAAAAGCAATATCTACGCGCCGGTTAATCGCCGCATCAGCATCGTGGTGTTGAACAAAGAAGCGGCTGACGAAATCCGCAGCCAGGCGGGCGTAACGCAAGACGCGTCGGCACCCGCCGATGCCGCCAATCCTGG
>BBFD01000110.1 GCA_001313065.1 Silvimonas sp. JCM 19000 | reverse complement strand
ATCGGCAGTGTCGCCACTGATGGGCGGAATTGCAGCATCCGGCTTGCCAAACCACTGGTCATAGCAGTTAAGGCGCTGATTGTTGTCCACCAGATCGTGGCAAGGGGTGGCGAACACAAACGCCGCACTGAAGGCGGTGCTGAGCGCCAGCAAAAAAGGTCGAAGTGCGCATGGCCGGCCGGGCTTGGTTGTCTACCTTTGTCAGGCTAAAGACATCGTGCCGCCAAATCTATCGGCCGATGGCCTACACGTTGCCCGGCGATGCGCCCACATCGTTACAAATAGAACTCCATGCCGTTATCTGGCACATCCAGTTCCATATGCGGCCAGGTCATGCTGGCACTTTGATAGGGGTACAAGGGCTCGCCGCTGGTCTTGCGGAACTCACTCGGGCTAACGCCCACCCGCTTGCGGAATACGCGCGAAAAAATACAGCTGATCTTCATAGCCCACCGTACCGGCAATCCGGGCTATCGGCGTGCGCGAACTATGCAACAGATGCTTGGCCAGGATGATGCGCTGGTCTTCGCGCCAACGCAGAATGTTCACCCCCACCTGCTCGCGGAACAGATGCGCCAGTCGCGATGGCGACAGGCAGACATGGCGCGCGATTTCATCCAGTCCGATATCCTGGCCCAGATGCCGGGTGATGAACTGACAGGCTTCCTGCACGCGTGCGTCCAGCGGCTTGGGCTGGTTTTCCGGCGATACTTCATAGGCGCGGATCAGCAAGCGCTCCAGCAGATTGATCGCCAGTTCTTCGCTGGTGACGCGGCCTTCCCGGTGGGTACGGTCGATCTGCTGGAACAGTTCGTCGAATTCGGCACCAGTTGCTTGTCTGGCAAACGCAGTTTGCCCACATCACGCGTGTGGTCCTGCCACTTGAGCCACGGCGCCCAATAGGCGCGCGGACGGAAGTAGATCCAGCGGTGGTACCAGTTGGGACTACCCGGCGCGCGGCCGTAGTAATGCACGGTTTCTGGCGCAAATAACAGCAAGTCGCCGGGATCGGTATAAAAGGCGTCTTCGCCATCAAACACCTTGCCCTGCCCGGCCACCGTCATGTTGATGATGTAGCCCTGCATGCCCTTGGGCCGATCGATTACAAAATCGAGCGGGCCATCTTCGATGATCGGCGTAATGCCGGCCACCAGATACAGATTGAACGAATAACCCGGCATCAGCGGGTCTAGCGTCTGTGCTTCTGGCGAGGACAGCGGCATAGTTATCCTGATAGGCAGAGTCGAGGGCCGCACCCGACCGGCGCGGCCCCAAAAAAAACGCTTATACGCGCGCTTTGGCTTTTTTTTGTTTGTAGCGATCAAAGATCACGGCGGCCAGCAAGATCAGACCGCGAACCACGTATTGCGCAAACGGCGAGATATTCATCAGGTTCATGGCGTTTTCGACCGTGCCCAGAATCAACACGCCCGCCACCACATAGCTGATCTTGCCGATGCCGCCCTTCAGCGATACGCCACCCAGCACGCACGCCGAGATCACGGTCAGTTCCAGCCCCAGCGAGGTCATCGGCTGGCCGCTGGTCATGCGCGAGGCCAGCACCACACCCGCAAACCCGGAAATCAGCCCGGACAGCGAAAAGATAGCAATCTTGGTGCGCACCACATGCACACCGGCCAGGCGGGCGGCTTCTTCATTGCCGCCGATGGCCAGCGTGTTACGGCCGAACAGCGTGCGCCGGATGATGAAACCAAACACCAGGAAGCACGCGATGGTGATCCAGACCGGGGTCGGCAGGCCAAAGAACGACGAATTGCCCAGGGTAAAGAAGCTTTCTTCCGCCACACCCACGGCTTTACCGTCCGAAATGATATAAGCCAGACCGCGAGCAATCTGCATGCTGGCCAGCGTGGTAATCAGTGCATTGATACCCAGCCATGCCACGATGATGCCGTTGAGCAAGCCAAACACCAGGCCGGTGGCCAGACCCGCCAGTACGCCCATGGTGACGCTGCCGGTCGAATTGATAATGGTGGCACACGATACCCCGGCGCAGGCCACGACCGAACCCACCGACAAATCGAAATCACCAGCGGCCAGACAGAACAACATGCCGCAACCGACCATACCCGCCAGCGAAATGGCCAGACCCAGGCCGCGCATATTCATCATCGACAGGAAGTTGGGGATGGTGGTGGCGCAGGCGATAAACACGGCGGCAAACACCACCAACATGCCGTATTTGTCCCAGACGTGAGCCAGCACATTACGGCTGGGTAATTCAATGGCCGGCACATTGATACCGGGAGTTGCATTAGCTTTAGACATGATGGCGCCCTCAAGCGACGGAAGCAGAAGTTGGATTGATTGCGGTTGCGGGCTCGCTCTGGCGCAACATCGCCAGGGCCAGCGCCTTTTGTTCTGTGGCTTCGTCATGCGTCAGTTCGCCGACGATGCGCCTTCACGCATTACGATGATGCGGTCGGCCAGGCCCAGCGCTTCGGGCAGATCGCTGGAGGCAAACAGCACCGAAATACCGTGTTCCGCCAGGTCATAAATCACGCGATAGATTTCGTGTTTGGCGCCGACATCGATGCCGCGGGTGGGCTCGTCCAGCAACATGATTTTCATGTCTTCGGATAACCAGCGGCCCAGAATGGCTTTTTTGCTGATTGCCGCCCGATAGATTCATGATCAGTTGTTCGTCGCTTGGCGTTTTGATATTGAGTTCGCGCACCATTTTCTGGGCATTGCTGCGTTCCCATTTTTCATTGACCAGACAACCGGCCGACAAGGTGCGACGCCGCGCGCTGATATTGATGTTGTCGCGCACGCTATGCACCGGCACGATGCCTCGGCTTTGCGGTCTTCCGGGCACAGCATCACGCCTTGCGCGATGGCATCGCCGGGGCCACGAAAGCGCCGTGGTTTGCCGTCGACTGAAATCTGCCCCGAGAACAGCGGCGATGCGCCAAAAAAATAGCTTTCATCAATTCGGAACGTCCTGCGCCAACCAGGCCAAACAGCCCGACAATTTCGCCGCGTTTAACTTGCAGCGAAGCCGGCGCGCGCAAGCCGGGCGCCAATACATCGCGCACATCCAGCCGCACTTCGCCGTGCTCACGCGGGCGATAACCGTAGATATCGCCCAGCTCGCGCCCGACCATGGCCTGGACCAATTGCTCGTTGCTGACCTGGCTGATGTCGGCCCAGGTGTTGACGTAACGGCCGTCCTTGAACACGGTGATGGCGTCGCACAAATGGAAAATCTCTTCCATGCGATGCGAGACATATAAAATCACGCGGCCTTCGGCTTGCAGTTCGCGGATAACGCGGAACAGCTGTTCGATTTCGCGTGCCGACAAGGAGCTGGTGGGCTCGTCAAACGCAATCACCTGCGCATTGCGGGTGAGCGCTTGGCAATTTCCACCATTTGCCATTGCGCAATCGACAGGCGTCGCAACGGGGTATCCGGATCAATATTCATGCCCAGATGCTGCAGCCGCTCGCGCGCCATTTCACGCAGCGCTTGCGATCAACCACGCCGTATTTGTGCGGCAACTGGCCCAGGAAAATGTTTTCGGCCACGCTCATTTCGGCGGCCAGATGCAGTTCTTGATAAATAATGGCCACGCCCGAATTCAAAGCATCGAGCGTGTTATTGAATTCGACTTTTTTGCCCGCCGATTTCCAGATGGCCGCCGCTAGGCTGATACATGCCCGACAGGATTTTAAGCAGTGTCGATTTGCCGGCACCGTTTTCGCCCATCAGCGCGTGGATAGAACCTTGCCCACAGCTAAAAGAAATATCCTGCAGCGCCTTCACGCCCGGGAACACCTTGCTGATATTGCGAAACGCCAGATAAGCACGATCAGTATTCATGGCAGTAGCTCTCTTACGGCTTTGAATCAAACATCTTGATGCGGAATGCGGATGGCGCCATGCAAGCGCCATCCGCCCTGTGCAATTACAGGCCCTTCTTCTTCAGTTCTTCTTTGTAGTTGTCGCGCGTAATCAGCACGGCATCGGTCACTTCAGTGAACTTGGCCGGTGCTTTGTTGTTGGCGACCCACTCGTGCAGCATCTTGATCGACTGATAGCCATGCACGTCCGGTGCCGGCAGCAGCGAACCGTAGAAGCCGGTTGCGCTGGACTTGCTCAGTTCGTTCTTGGCATCCACCCCGTTAATGCCCACGCCGATGACGTTGGCAGCCTTGAAGCCCTGGCCTTCGGTGGCACGCACGCCGCCGAGTACGGTGTTGTCATTCATGCCGATAACCAGCCAGTTCTTGACGTTGGGATGTTGCACCAGCATCGAGTTGGCGGCGTCGAGGGCGCCCGGAATGTCATTGGATTTGGTCGGCACGGTGTAGATCTGGCCCGCCGGGAAACCTGCAGCCTTGAGCGCATTCATCGAGCCATCGGTACGACGGCGCGCGGTGTCGAGCTCATTGGCGGTAATTGCCAGTACCGCCGTGTCTTTGACGTTCCAGTTGCGCTTTTTTTTCATTTCTTTGTACAGCTCTTGACCCTGGCGCTCGCCCATTTTGGTGGCGGCCATCATCAGCAGCGGTACATCGGTCATCGGCGCGCCTTTGGCGTTGACGAACTGGTCGTCGACGGTCACCACTTTAAGGCCCAGCGAATTGGCCTTGGCCATGATGGCGGGGCCCAGCTTGGGGTCCGGTGTGCAGATGACAAAGCCTTTGGCACCGGCCGAAGCCAGGGTATCGATGGCGTTGAGGGTTTTTTTTCGCCATCGGGTACGGCGATCTTGACCACTTCAAAGCCCATGTCTTTGCCAGCCTTCTCGCAAAGGCCCATTCAGTCTGGAACCAGGGCTCTTCCGGCTGCTTGACCAGATAACCCAGCTTTTCTGCGGCGTAGGCGCTGCCTACCGACGCGAACATTGCACAGCTCAGGGCAAGGATTTTGACCATTTTGTTCATATTCGACTCCGTTATAGGTGTGCTTTGCGAGTATTCGTACCATATTTCCCTGCATTACCTGCCTGAACATCCCACGCACGCCGTACTCGGCAAATCTGATAAATCGGGCTGGAAGCCGCCGTATATCAGCATTCGAGAATTCAGACGCTGCTCAAGCTGGGCGGATTATAGGGCCGCACTCCCGTAGTCAGAATGTTCAAATTACAGTTTAGCGAATTTGTACATATGTTCGGCAAGTTTGTGCGGGTTTGTCCATGTAAGCGACGTCAATTTACTGACATCAAGCATTTAGTCCATATCTATAACCAAGGCTTCCTTATTTGACTGACGGCTGCGGCCCTATTCTTGCGCAAAACCACAAATCGCCAGACAAGGGGCCGTGTTGTGACATCAGTCAATATATCCATAGGGCTGGATTTCGGTAGCGATTCGGTACGGGCATTGGCCGTATCGTGTCAGGACGGAACCGAGCTCGCCACTGCGGTTACTTACTATCCGCGTTGGCAAAAAGGCGAATTTTGCGTAGCGCGGCAGAATCAGTTTCGTCACCACCCACTCGACTACATCGAGGCCATGCAGTCCGCCGTGCGCGGGGTGGTGGCGCAGTTATCGCCAGCCCAGCGCGAGGCATCGTCGGCCTGGGCGTTGATACCACGGGCTCGACGCCCGCCCGATCGATGCCAACGGCGACGTGCTGGCTTTGTTGCCGCAATTTGCCGACAACCCGAATGCGATGTTTGTACTGTGGAAAGACCACACCGCCATTGAAGAAGCCGAACGCATTACGCAACTGGCTGGCGAGCACGGTGACTACGCGCGTTATATCGGTGGAATTTATTCGTCGGAATGGTTCTGGGCCAAGATCATGCACGTGTCACGCGCCGACGCCGCCGTGGCGGAAGCCGCCGTCAGCTGGGTCGAATTATGTGATTGGGTGCCCGCGCTGCTGAGTGGCACCACCGCGCCGGATCAGCTCAAACGCGGCCGTTGCGCCGCGGGCCACAAATCGTTGTGGCATCCGGAATGGGGAGGCTTGCCGCCCAAGCGTTTCTGCATGCGCTCGACCCCATCCTGGTCGAACAGCTGCCCTACCCGCTGTTTACCGATACATATACCGCCGACGTACCGGTCGGCCGCATCACGCCGGAATGGGCCAGCAAGCTGGAACTGCCCGAGCACGTGGTCATCAGCGGCGGCGCGTTTGATTGCCATATGGCGCGGTTGGCGCTGGTGCGGGCGAGCATGCCCTGGTCAAAGTGATCGGCACTTCCACCTGTGACATCCTGATTGCTGACGACGCCGTAATTGGCCAGCGCGCCATTGCCGGGATTTGCGGCCAGGTTGATGGCAGCGTGGTCCCCGGCAAGATCGGCATGGAAGCAGGCCAGTCGGCCTTTGGCGATATGTACGCCTGGTTTGGCCGTCTGCTGGCGTGGCCGCTGCAACAAGCCAGCGCCGCCAAGCCGCATCTGCCGCCGAGCTGGCTGAAATCCAGCCAATTTGCTGCCCGCACTGGCCGAAGCGTGGGCCGCCAACCAGAACCTGCAACAACTGCCGCTGGTGCTGGACTGGTTTAACGGCCGTCGCACGCCGTATGCCAACCAACGCCTGCAAGGCGTGATAGGCGGCGTTAACCTGGGCACGGATGCGCCGGCCTTGTTTGGCGGCTTTATCGCCGCGACCGCCTTTGGCGCCCGCGCCATCATGGAATGCTTTACCAGTCAGGACGTGGCGGTCAGCAGCGTGCTCACGCTGGGCGGCATCGCGCGTAAATCGCCCACCATCATGCAAGCCTGCGCCGATGCCATGAATCGCCCGGTCGACGTGGTCGGCTCGGACCAGTGTTGCGCGCTCGGCGCAGCCATTTTTTTTGGCGCCGTGGCCGCCGGTGCATTTGCCGATGTCGCCAGCGCCCAGGCCGCCATGGCCAGCAAGATCGAACGCACCTATCAGCCCGATCCGGCCCGCGTGCCGCAATACGAAGCGCTGTATCAACGCTATCGCCGTTGGGCCGCCGCCACCGAACCGCTGTACGCCAAGGAAATCCCGCAATGAGCCTGCTCGAGCTTAAACAACAAGTGCTGGAGGCCAACCTCGACCTGCCGCGCCATGGTCTGGTGACCTTTACCTGGGGCAACGTCAGCGGCATTGATCGCGCGGCCGGGCTGGTGGTGATCAAACCCAGCGGCGTGGAATACGAACGCATGCAACTCAGCGATATGGTGGTGCTGACGCTGGACGGCGAACGGGTCGAAGGCACGCTGCGGCCCTCGTCCGATACCCCGACGCATCTGGCGCTGTACCGCCATTACGCCACGATAGGCGGCATCGTCCACACCCACTCCACGCATGCCACCTCATGGGCGCAAGCCTGCCGTGCCATTCCGGCGTTGGGCACCACGCACGCCGATTATTTTCATGGCGCCATTCCGTGCACGCGTCCACTGACACCGCAAGAAGTGGAAGAAGCTACGAGGCCAAAACCGGCAGCGTGATTATCGAAACACTGGCGCCACCGACCCGCTGGCGATTCCCGGCGTGCTGGTGAGTGAACACGCGCCCTTTGCCTGGGGTAAAGACGCCCACGCCGCCGTGCACAACGCGGTGGTGCTGGAAGAAGTGGCGCGCATGGCCTTGTACACGCTGACCATCAATCCGGCACAGCACGCCATTCCTGATCATTTGCTCGACAAACATTATCTGCGCAAGCACGGCAAGAACGCTTATTACGGCCAGACCAGCCAGCCCGCCGCAACCACCCCTGTTTCCACGACTGCATCACGCCGGGTGGCGTGATCGCTGATATACAAAGGACCTGCACAATGGATTTTTTCAAAGAACTCGAAGTCTGGTTTGTGGTTGGCAGCCAGCATCTTTACGGCAAAAAAAACCCTGGCCCAGGTGGCGCAGAATGCCGAACGCATCGTTAATGGCCTGAACAGCGAAGGCAATCTGCCGATCAAGCTGGTGCTGAAGGAAACCGTGACGTCGCAAGACGGCATTCTGCAAGTGTGCCGCGACGCCAACCACGACCAGAACTGTGTGGGCGTGGTGACCTGGTTGCACACCTTCTCGCCCGCCAAGATGTGGATCAACGGCTTGCAGGTGCTGGAAAAAAACCGATGATGCAATTGCATACGCAATTCAACTCGGTGGTGCCGTGGAACACCATGGACATGGACTTCATGAACCTGAACCAGACCGCGCATGGCGGTCGGGAGTTCGGCTTTATTGGCGCCCGTATGCGCAAGGCCTACCACGTGGTGGTGGGTCATTGGCAAGACCCGCAAGTCGCGGCTGAGATGGGCGAATGGATTCGCGTGGCCGCCGCCGTTTATGACAGCAAGCAACTGCGCATTGCCCGCTTTGGCGACAATATGCGCGAAGTGGCCGTGACCGAAGGCGACAAGGTCGCTGCGCAGATCCAGTTTGGCTATGCCGTGCATGCCTATGGCCTGGGCGACCTGGCCAAGGTGGTGGAAGAAGTCACCACCGAACAGATCGACGCACTGGTCGGCGAGTACGAAACCCGATACCAGCTGACCGAGCACATCGGCTCGCAAGGCGAAAAAACGCCAGCATCTGATTGACGCCGCTCGTATCGAAATCGGCATCAAGACCTTTCTCGACAAAGGCAATTTCAAGGCATTCACCACCACCTTTGAAAACCTGTACGGCCTGACCCAATTGCCGGGTCTGGCGGTGCAACGCCTGATGGAACAAGGCTACGGCTTTGGTGCGGAAGGCGACTGGAAGAGCGCGGCGCTGCTGCGCGCAGTCAAGGTGATGGGCGCCGGCAAGCAAGGCGGCTCCTCGTTTATGGAGGACTACACCTACGACTTTACGCCCGGTAATGAACTGGTCATCGGTGCCACATGCTGGAAGTCTGCCCGTCCATTGCGGGCGAGCAGAAAGCCGTGCTGGACGTGCAACCGCTGTCCATCGGCAAAAAGGCCGACCCGGCACGCCTGATTTTTTTGCCGCCAAAGCCGGTCCGGCCCGCAACGCCACCTTGATCGATATGGGTAACCGTTTCCGCCTGATCGTCAACGAACTCGATGTCATCGATCAGCCGAAGCCGTTGCCGGTATTGCCGGTGGCGCGCGCCGTGTGGAAAGCCCTGCCGGATTTGCGCACCGCTGCGGCGGCGTGGATCTACGCCGGTGGTGCCCACCACTCGATCTTTGCCCAGGACGTGAGCGCCGAACAATTGCGTCTGTTTGCCGAGCTGACCCGCATCGAATATCTGCACATCGGCGCAGACACCACCATCAATGACTTCAAGAACCAGATCAACTGGAACGAGGTGTACTTCAAGATTTGCGACCAGTAAGTCGGGTCGGCTACCGGTTCACCGCAGGGGTATTCGGGGAACGGTGTCGCGGTGTTACCCCTGCGTCCTCCTCCACCGCGACGCGACATACGCAACTATCCAGAGGGCCGTCTGCGCCTTCACAGCGATCAACCGTGCGGGGTCTACCCGGACGGTTGATCGCTGGTCATTTTTTTTCTGTTTGCTCAGCCACAACCACCCCGACAGCGCAAACCGCTTATTTGTTTTGCTCAACCGGTGCGCTGGATAGCGCTGCCGGTTCGGCGCGCCCACGCATCACCGAGCGATACAGAACCCAGGTCAGCACCACGCCTGCCACTGCCGCCAGGCCGGCCACCAGAAAGATCGCTGGATAGCCGTAGCCGCCGATGATAAAGCCGGCCACCGGCCCGATCAGCCCAGCGCCACATCCAGAAATACCGAATACGCGCCCAAGGCCGAGCCACGGCTGGAGGCAGGTACCAGCGCCACTGCTTCCACACCCAGCGCCGGAAACACCAGCGAAAAACCGCAGCCAGTCAGTGCGGCGCCTAGCATGGCCCAGCCAGGTTCGGGCGCCAGCACAGCAGCATCAAACCGATAAATTCGACCACGAATGACACCATGGCGACGCGAAAGCCACCATACACATTGATGCTGCGGGCAAACACCAGCCGCGTGCCGACAAAGCAGATGCCAAACACGCTCAGCGTAAAGGCAGCATCCGGCCAATGCTGGCTGGCATAGAACAAGGTGACAAAGGTGGCGATAACGCCAAAGCCGGCGGAGCCCAGCGCCAGCCCGGCGCCATAGGCATAGACGCGGCCAAGCACGCTGCGAAACGGCAGCTTTTCGCCATGCACGATCGGCGCGGGCGGACGCGGCCAGGCGCACACGATGCCGATGACGCCGAGCACCATCACCACGCCCGCAATCAGCGGAAATCCCGCCCATTTCTGCAAGGCCACGCCCAACGGCGCGCCCAGCGCCAGCGCGCCATAGGTTGCGACGCCGTTCCACGAAATTACTTTGGCGGTGTGATGAGCACCGACCGAGCCTATGCCCCAGGCAATCGAGCCCGTGCCGACGCAGCTTTCGGCAAAGCCCAACGCGCAGCGGCTGCCAAATAACAGCGCCAGGCTGAGGATGGGGGTTTGCTGGGTAAACGCCGCGCCCATCAAGAACACCCCGCTGATGACATTGCCGCACAAGCCATAGATCACGGTGCGTTTGGGGCCGAGATGATCGGCCATGCGCCCGGCCTGCGGGCGGCTGACCAGGGTGGCGAGGTATTGCACGCTGATGACCAGGCCAGCCAGCACCGAGCTATAGCCCAGATCAAGGTGGACATAAGTGGGCAGGATGGCGAGCGGCAGGCCGATGGTCAGATAGCACAGAAAGGTGAACATCACGATGGACACCACCCGCAGTGTGACGGGGCCCGAGGCGGTGTTGGGTACAGCGGCAGAAGCAGACATGAAAGCGGAACCGGATGATGAAGACAGAAGCACAACAGATGTTAACGATAACAAGCCTGCGCTGGCCGACACGCCAGGCCAACGCAAGGCGTCATGATAGCCGATTTGGCACGCGGCTGTTGTATGATGCCGACCTCTTCCGCAGAAAATAGTGCAGTGCACCATGCCTTATCTCGCCGCCATTACCCTGGTCTGGGCCGTGTCGTTCAACTTGATCGGCGTGTTTCTGGCCGGACAGGTGGATAGCGACTTTGCCGTGCTGACGCGGGTGGCGCTGGCGGGTCTGGTGTTCTTGCCGTTTACCCGCTGGCGCCAGCAGGCGCCCGGCCGCGTGCTGGGTACCATGCTGGCGGGGGCGCTGCAGTTCGGGCTTACCTATCTGTGCCTGTATCGCTCGTTCCGCTTTCTGAGCGTGGCCGAGGTACTGCTCTTCACCATCTTTACGCCTATCTACGTCACCTTGCTGGACGACCTGTTGCAGCGCCGGTTTCAGCCACGCGCCTTTGTCGCCGCGCTGGTGGCCGTGGTCGGCTCATTGGTCATCCGCTACGACCATATCGATAGCAATGCCCTCACCGGCTTTTTTGCTGCTGCAGCTAGCCAACGTGACCTTTGCCGCCGGCCAGGTCGGCTATCGCTATGTGGTGCGGCGTTATCCGGATACCCAGCCGCAATATCGCAGCTTCGGGTTCTTTTTTTCTGGGCGCTTTGTGCGTGGCGCTACCGTCGTGGCTGATCTTTGGCAATATGGCCAGACTGCCGCACACGCTCACCCAGTTTGAAGTGCTGGCTTTCCTTGGTTTGATCTCGTCGGCGCTGGGCTTTTACTGGTGGAACAAAGGCGCCACGCAAGTTGATGCCGGCACGCTGGGTGCAATGAACAATATGCATATCCCGGTCGGGCTGTTGATCAATCTGCTGGTGTGGAACCAGAACGAGAACATCCCGCGTCTGCTGCTCGGCGGCGTCATCATGGCCAGCGCCCTGCTGATCAACCGCCGCCGCGCCTAGCGCACTTTGCGAAATGTCAGGTTGATGCGGCATTCGCCGGTGGCCGGGTGGCTACCCGCTGCCAGCGGTGCCACCCCGTGGTAAGCCAGCCGCGAAGGCCCGCCCCAAACCACCACATCACCATGCACCAGCCGATGCCGCGCGGTTTTGTCATTGCGTTGCAAGCCGCCAAACAAAAAAGGTGGCCGGTAATCCCAAGGACACCGACACAATCGGCGCGCGCTGATCCAGTTCGTCCTTGTCCTGATGCAGCGACAAGCGCGCGCCTGCCACATAGCGATTGATCAAACACGCTTGCGGCTCAAAGTCCGAATAGCCCGCCGCCGCCGCCGCGCGCCGCGCCACCCCGGCAAATAAAGTGGGCAACGCAGGCCAGTGCAAGCTGGTTTGCGGATCAATCGGATCGTAACGATAGCCCCGTCGATCCGACACCCAGCCCAGACCGCCGCTATTGGTCATCGCCACCGACATGGTGTAACCGCCCGGGGTCACCAGATGACGAAATGGCGCAGCGGCTTCGATGCGCCCGACTTCGGCCAGCAAAGCGGCTGCCTCGGGCAAAACAAAGCCGTGCAGCAGCCATGCCCCGTCCGCCAGCGGCGTGCGCGTGTCGGCAGCGGG
>BBFD01000109.1 GCA_001313065.1 Silvimonas sp. JCM 19000 | reverse complement strand
GTACTCCGCGCTCACCTAAACACCTGATCAAGAACGAGATATTTTTTATAATATCTTCAAACCGATTTAGTTGTGCTCAATATAACTGCGCATATCGCGCTCCTTTTCCATTGCTTATCGGGTCGTCCACGCGCCTGGATTGACCACAAATTCAGGTGTACGCCCTTCGAGCGCGTCAATCAGATTGCGCACTGCCGATGCGGCCATGTCATAGCGCGTCTGATGCGTCGCCGAACCTACATGGGGCAGCGCCACCACTTGCGGCAGTTGCAATAGCGGCGAAGCTGCATCCAGCGGTTCGCGCTCAAACACGTCCAGCCCCGCGCCTGCGATCTGGCCCGCTTGCAACGACGCGATCAAGGCAGCCTCATCAACAACCCTGCCCCGCCCGGCATTAATAAAAAAAGGCATGCGATTGCATCAATGCAAATTCACGCGTGCTGAAGCGCTTTTCGGTTTCCGCACTCAAGGGCAACAGCACACAAACAAAATCGGATTTTTTTTGCAGCAGCTCATCGAGCGGCAGCCATTTTGCTTGCAGTGCTTGTTCGGCGGCGGGATGTTGATTGCGGTTGTGGTAGAGCACATTCATGCCGAAGCCAAAGTGAGCGCGTTTACCTACCGCCAGACCGATCCGCCCCATACCCACGATGCCTAACGATTTACCGTGCACGTCGGAGCTATAACATTCCGGCCCGATCGAGCCTTGCCAACGCCCATCCCGGACCTGATCGACCAGTTCTATGGCCCGTCTCGCCGTCATCAACATCAGCATCAAGACGGTATCGGCGACGGTCTCGGTAAGAGCGGCAGGTGTATGACTCAATAGAATGCCGCGGCGGGTCAGGTCAGGCACATCGAACTGATCAAAACCTGCGGAGACGGTTGCTACCGTTCGCAGGCGCGTCGCTTGATCCAGCACAGCTGCACTCAGGCTCAGGCCTGAACCGATCACTCCATCGGCTTCTGCCATGGCCTGGGCAAACGGCCCATCTGCATCGACCTCGTCGACCTGTGTAACCACAAAGCGCGCCTGCAATTGCGCCAGCAAATCTTCGGGCAAGCTCTTGTAAACCACTACGCGCTGAGTCACGGCACTGTTCCCATGGATGAATATTGGAAGGTATGAGCTTAACGCGCGCGCGGTGGTTTCCGGCAAGCAGAAAAAAAGGTGGCACCCTTTTCGGGACGGCCGCCGACCAGCTGTGCGAATCAGGCTTTGTATAACGCGCGCGTGCGCGAGCTGGTGCATTTGTATAGCGCCGTGCCGGTCCGGATTCATTCGCGACAATGACATAGACATAAGCCTTCTCTAGAATGCCTGTTCCCGCCCGCGCCTTGACCCATGCTCAGCCCAGCCAATCTGCTTGTCATTACCGCCTTGCTTTGCACCATGATGCTGTTGGTCATGTTGTCGCTGCGTCGTAGCCGGCTGCCTGGCATACGTGAATGGACCTGGGCGATTGTGCTGGAAATCGTGGCACTGGCTTGTTATCTCTGCCAGGCTCCGGTCCTTTGTGGATCGGCTACAGCATGGCGAATGCGCTACTGGCCCTGGCGATTTGCTTGTTCTATGCCGGTTGCCGCCGTTTTTTCCGCCTCGATGTGCCGTGGCCCGGCATGATCGCCACCGTCGCCCTGGTCGCCCTGGTGATTCCGCTTTTGCGATATCCGGTGGATTACATGAATTTGCGGGTGGCGTTTATGTCGGTGGTGCATGGTGTGCTCAGCACCATGATTGGTTACACCATACTGAAACATCGCCCGGTTCACCGCGCCACCCATGGCCATATGCTGACTGCGGTGCTGGCCCTGGCGTTTGCGGTTGGCTATGCCGTGCGCGGCTTTGTCTATCTGCAACGCCCGGAAAACGTGCCGCTGTTGCTCGACGGTTCGTTCAGCAGCTTGGTGTTCTTGTCTTTGGGGGCTTTGATCATGCCGGGGCTGACCATGGGGCCGTGGTGATGACGCATGACACCCTGTTGAGCCAGGCCGAGCAGATCGCCAATCGCGACTTTTTTTGACCGGCGTGTTATCGCGCAAAGCATTTTTTTTGAGCAGGCGCAGCGGGAAATGGCGCGGGCCGGACGTCATGGCCGCGCGCTCGCTTTGGTGATGATCGATATCGATCATTTCAAGGCGATCAATGATCGATATGGCCACCCTACTGGCGATGCCATCCTGCGTGATTTTGCTTTGCTGGCCGAGGCCAGCGTGCGCGATGGCGATTACATCGGGCGTCTGGGCGGCGAGGAATTCGGCATTCTGTTGCCGGATAGCGATGCCGCCGCCGCGGCTGTTATGGCCGAGCGCTTGCGCGAGCAAGTGGCAGCGCGGCGTTATCGGGCGGGCGAGCAGATCGTGCGCTATACCCTCAGCGCGGGCATTGCGGTGTGGCAATCCGGCGAATCCATTGAGGCATTTGTGGCGCGATCCGATCACTGGCTGTACCAGTCCAAACAAACCGGCCGCAACCGGATACTTGGCGCGGTCACTGCATAAAAAAACCGGCCTTAATGGCCGGTTTTGCCTTGCGCACCGCATTACATCAGGATTTGAAACTGCCGTCCGCCTGGGTCGCTGTGCCCGAGCTGCACGTCTGAATTCACGATTGCCGCTGGTGGTGGATTGATTGCTTTCCCACGTGGCCGTGCTGCCATCCCATTTGATGTATTTATATTGCACCGCCGTGCTGGCGGGCAGGCTGACACTGCCGGACCAGGTGGCGTTAGCGCCGCTACCCTGGATGGTCAGCGCGTAGCCACTGGCTGGCGTCCAGCTGCCCAGTGCGGTCTGATTGCCGACGACATACAGATTCTGGCCGTAAGTCGTGTTGGCGTTGGCAATGCTGAACGTCACCGTGCACGTGCCGCTACCGGTGGACGTGCTGCTGCCCAGTTTTTTGCCCGGTGTAGATTGCAACCGCTGGCACCGTGCTACCCCCGTTGGCTGGCAGGGTGATGGTGGCATTGCCGCTGCTGTCTACGGTTACGCTATCGCTGGCGCAGCTGGTGCCGGAAACCAGGCCGTGTACCACGTTGCAGTAGGTGCCTGCGGGCAAGCCGGTCTGGAAGGTTTTGGTCCACGCGCTGGTGTCGTTATTGATGGCGACAAAGCCGACCGCGCCACGCTGAAGGCAATCTGATTGCCCGTGCCGGTGGTCCAGTTGCTCACGCCCTGGCCGCTGGTGGCGGTGCGGAAGCCAACCATATTGGCGATATCGCTCCAACGATGGATGAAGTCCCAGTTAACGTTGATTTGCGCATTGCCGCTGCTGTCATACGGGCTGGCGGTCGGGGCATCCTGGTCCGAGGTGGTAAAGCGGTAGCCGGAATGCACCATGGCTTCACCGTAGGGCCACGCCAACATAAAGATATTGGCAGATCGTAGCGTTTGGTGCCTGAGCTATCGTTGGTGGCGCCGGTGTAGTTGCTGGCATTGAGCGAATCGGTGCCGCTACGTTCGGTGTCCCAGTTGTTGACGAACACGGTGGCATACGCCGGTTGCACAAAGCCCCATGTGCCGCCCCAGTTCCCCGGCGTGCCCATCACGGTCGGGATCGATGCCAGGTTCAGGCCATTGTTATTGCGGAACACATCGCGCATGGCGTAGGTGAACTGGAATTCGTTCAGCGTGCCGTTCTGGTAATAGTCGGAGCGCACCACATTGCCATCCGGGATCACCTCTTGCGTTACCCAGATGCTTTCGCCAGCCAGCGTAGTCGGGTACGCGGCTTTGACCGTATTGAGTATCGTGTTGAGCGAACCCGGTTGCTGGTGTTTGGCCGCATCGATACGGAAACCATCTACGCCCAGCGCCAGCAATTTCTTCATATAAGTCGAAATCACGCCCTGCACATAGCTGCTTTCGGTGGCCAGATCGGGCATGCCGTTCAGACGACACAACATCACGTTGTTGCGATTGCCCGGCGTGCATAGTCGCTGGACTGGATGTCGCAAGCGCTATGGAAATCGGCGCTGCTGAATTGCGGATAGGTCAGCGTGTCCTTGTTCCAGCTTGACCCGTCGGTTGCGCTATACGTGTTGCTGGAATCAAGGCCCATCTGGTTGACCACCAGATCGGCGTATACGCGGACATGCGCGGCATGGCAGCTGGCGATCATGGCGCTCAGTTGCGCCTCGGTGCCCATACGGCTGGTGAGCGAACCAAAATTGACGGGTTGATAGATGTCCCACCACGCGCCCGCAATCTTGGTGGCCTGCGGCGGCGAAATCTGCACAGCGCCGTAGCCTTTGGGGCCGATAAAGTCGGTACATTCCTTGCCGATATCCGCCCAGCGCCAATGAAACAGCTGCACCGAAGCGCCGCTGGCATTAAAGGACGATGAGGTGGTGGCGGCCTGGCTGCTGGCGATGCTGGTGGTGGCGCCATCACCGCCCCCGCAGGCGGCCAGGGCCAGAGACAGGATGGAACTGAAGACTGTGAGTCTGAATCGCATTTTTTGCTCATTCCTTTTTTGTTGCTGGCGGCATGCGCCCTTGCTGTTTGCTGGAATCAAAGGGCCTCTCCATAAAGCCCCGCAAAAATCCGCCGTTCTGGTCGTCGCCAAACCGGTTTGGATTCGCAGCGTAGCCTATGCCATGAAACAGCGCGTATTCAACTACACAAAAAAAGCCACATCCTGCCTACATCACCGTGTGCTGAAACGGGCGCTGACTCAGGCAGGCCTTGGGCTGCAGGCGTTTAAAACGGCGGTAAAATGCGCGGTTCAGCCCGCGGGTTCAACACGTGTACAACCGATGGGCGGTGCGCTAGCGCGTAATAGCCGAAACAAAACTACAGAGGACGTTCAAACCGGTTTACACACCAGATACAAAACCAGCGCATGGCGGATACAAAAAAAATTCGCCCCGTCGGCATAACCGTACGGGGCGAACCTGCAGACACCACGGCGCGGCGACGCGGGCCGTCGCCGGATCAAGCGTGCTTAGATGATGGACTCGACCACCCCGCCATCGACGCGCAAAGCGGCGCCGGTGGTGGCCGAAGCCTGCAGCGAGCACGCATAAACCACCATGTTCGCCACTTCTTCGGTAGTGGCGGCGCGCTGGATGATGGAGCTGGGGCGTTGCGTTTGCACAAACTCTTTGGCCACTGCCTCAACACTACGACCACTGCGCGCCACCTCATCCGACAACATATTGCTCACGCCTTCCGACAAGGTCGGGCCGGGCAGCACCGCATTAACGGTCACGCCGCTGCCGCGCGCCAGTTTGGCCAGGCCGCGTGAAATCGCCAGCATGGCCGTTTTGGTAAAGCCGTAATGCAGCATATCGTCCGGGATGTTGACGCCCGATTCGGACGACAGAAAAAAATCACCCGGCCCCAGCCCTGTTGCAGCATCGGCTGCAGGTAATGCCGCGACAGCCGCACGCCTGACATCACGTTCACGTCGTAGAAACGTTGCCATTCGGCATCATCAATTTCAAAAAAAACGGCTTGAGCCCGAAAATGCCGACGTTATTGACCAGGATGTCCACCTTGGGCACTGCAGCGATCAGCGCCGCGCAGCCTTCCGCCGTGCCCAGATCGGCGGCCACGCCAGAAATCGACGCCCCCGCGGGTGCCAACTCCCGCAGTGTTTGCCCGCTGGCGACCACGCGGCTTTCATCGCGCCCGATAATAACGACGGCCGCGCCCGACTGCGCCAGTCCGGCTGCGATGGCATAGCCTATGCCCGTGGTCGAACCCGTCACCAACGCGGTCTTGCCTGTCAGATCAATCTGCATCGTGTACTCCTGGAAAAAAAAGTTGAACAGCACAGAAACGCAATATTGTGGGCGGCCCACTGACAGCGCAGCCCGGCTTTCCTACCTACGCAAGCGGGACGGCTTATACGCAATGCCAGGCTCGCCTCGCACAATCGACGCTATCCATTATTGATGATCGGAAGCGCAAATGATGACCACTCGCTATGTGTTGTTTGATGCCAGCGTGGAACAGATCGCTCCGGACGAGGAGCAAACCTTCCAGTCCATTGCCGCCAGCATGCATCACATCAGCACCATCATGTTCGAGCGCTACCAGCATGCCGTACGCAGCGTGCATGCCAAGACGCATGGCGTGCTCAAAGGCGAGTTGGTGGTGCGCAATGATCTGCCGCGCCATCTGGCACAAGGCGTGTTTGCCGTACCGGGCGTCTTTTCCGTGCTGGCGCGGTATTCAACAACGCCCGGCGATATTCTCGCCGACAGCATTTCTACCCCGCGCGGTCTGGCTCTGAAGATTCTGGGCGTGCCCGGCGCCAAACTCGACGGCCATGAGGGGGAGTCGACGCAAGATTTTGTCATGGTCAACGGCTGGCGTTTTCGGTCAGCACGGCGGCGGAGTTTCTCAAGCAAATGCAGTTGCTGGAAAAAAAACACGCCAACGATCCGGACGCGCTCAAACAAGCCGTCTCGACCACCGCGCGCGGCACCAACGCCCTGCTGCATGCGATCGGCCAGGACAGCAGCACGCTGGCATCGTTTGGCCATCCAGAAACCCATATTCTGGGCGAATGGTTTTCCACCATGCAGCAATCCGCTATGGCGAATACGTGGCCAAATTACGCGTGGTGCCGGCCACGCCCGAGATGCAGGCGCTGCATGGCAAGGCGCTGAATATGCATGATCATCCGTCGGCCCTGCGCGATGCCGTGGCTGCGTTCTGTGCTGAGCATGAGCTGGTGTATGAGGTGCAAGTCCAGCTGTGTAGCGATCTGGCCATCATGCCGGTAGAAGACGCCTCGGTCATCTGCCGGAGGAGCAAAGCCCGTGGCATAGCGTGGCCGAGCTGCGCTTTGCGCGGCAGAACAGTTTTAATCCAGCGCGCGTTGCATGGACGCAGGACGTCATCAGCTTTAGCCCGTGGCATGGTTTGCAAGCGCATCGGCCGCTGGGCCAGATCATGCGCGCGCGCAAACGGGCTTATCAGATGTCGGCACAGTACCGTCGCGAAATGAACGGCCGCGCGCCCACCGAGCCGCGCAGCATCGACGAGATTCCCGACCATTGAGCGTGCGCAGGCACTGCGCTGCCTTCACCCTGACGTGCGTCGGCCAATTTTGATAATAGAACGATCGTTCACTAAAATGGCTTTCCTTTTGCTCACCCCGCAGGCAGCAACATGGATTTCCAGATCAAATTGCAGGTCCTGGCGGACGCCGCCAAATATGATGCCTCCTGTTCGTCCAGTGGCAGCGACAAGCGCGATTCCAAAGACGGCCGTGGCGTGGCAGTACCGAAGGCATGGGCATCTGCCATAGCTACGCGCCCGATGGCCGTTGCATTTCTTTGCTTAAAATCCTGCTGACCAATTACTGCATGTACGACTGCCTGTATTGCGTAAATCGGGTGTCCAGCAATGTGCAACGCGCGCGGTTTAGCGTGGAAGAAGTGGTCAAGCTCACGCTCGATTTCTACAAACGTAATTACATCGAAGGCTTGTTTTTTTAAGCTCCGGCATTATCCGCAGCGCCGATTACACGATGGAACAAGTAGTGCGCGTGGCCAAAGTGCTGCGCGAAGAACACGATTTCCGCGGCTACATCCACCTCAAGACCATACCCGATGCCAGCGAAGAATTGCTGGCCGAAGCCGGCCGCTATGCTGATCGGCTCAGCATCAATATCGAATTGCCCACCGAGCAAAGCCTGAGCGATCTGGCGCCCGAAAAAAAAGACGCCCGCGCAATCCGGCGCTCGATGGGGCGCTTGCGTTGGCGTATCGACGAAAGCCGCGAAAGCCGCGCCAATCCGGCTGCACGCAAACCGTTGCGCTTTGCCCCGGGCGGGCAAAGCACGCAAATGATCGTGGGTGCCGATGCCACCAATGACCAGGCCATCCTGGCCACCAGCGCCAATCTGTATGGCAATTACCGTTTGCGCCGGGTGTATTACTCCGCCTTCAGCCCCATTCCGGACGCCAGCAAAGCCCTGCCGCTCAAGGCCCCGCCGCTGGTGCGCGAACACCGCTTGTATCAGGCCGACTGGTTGATGCGCTTTTATGGCTTTAGCGCCGACGAAATTGTCGATCCGAAAGCGGGCATGCTGGATCTTGATATGGACCCCAAGCTGGCGTGGGCGCTACGCCATCGCGAGCGCTTTCCGGTTGATCTGAATAAAGCGCCGCGCGAAATGCTGTTGCGCGTGCCGGGCCTGGGCAGCAAGGCGGTGGAGCGCATTCTTAGCACGCGCCGGGTTCGCGCTTTACGCAGCGATGATCTGGGGCGTTTGCACGTACCGCTCAAAAAAAATCCTGCCCTTTATAACGCTGCCGGGCCACAGCCCAGGCGCAACGCTGGACGGCGCCAGCCTGGCCGCGCAATTGCGTACACCGCCGGTCCAGCCCGATCTGTTTGGCTAAGCGCCATGCGTATCGTCACCCTTGCGCATGAAACCGACTTTGCCGGCTGGCGCGCCGCAGCCCGGCAGATGGCCATTGATGGCGTCGCGCCCGAGCACGTGGCGTGGTGCATCGGCAGCAATGGTGGCTTGTTTGCTGATGATCCGCTGCAGCACGAGATTATCGATCCGCCGCAGTTTTTCGGTGTCGCGCACGTTTATGCAGCTATGCCAACGCGTGGCGCTGCATGCCGATGCCGATCGCTTTGCGTTTTTTTTGTACCGCTTGCTGTGGCGCCTGCGCCAGCAACCGCAATTGCTGGATATTGCCGTCGACCCCGACGTGGTGCGCGCGCATGGCATGGCCAAGGCCGTGCAGCGCGATATGCACAAGATGAAAGCCTTTGTCCGCTTTCGCCAGATCGATACCGCGGCGGGCGAGCGCTTTATGGCGTGGTTTGAACCCACCCACCATATCGTGATGGCGACCGCGCCCTTCTTTACGCGGCGTTTTGCAATATGGACTGGAGCATACTGACGCCAGAAACCAGCGTGCATTGGGACGGCCAGCAATTACACGAGCTGCCCGGCGCCCAGAAAGCGGACGTACCGGCCGAAGACGCCAACGAAGATTTATGGCGCACTTATTACGCGAGCATCTTTAATCCCGCCCGGCTAAAGGTGGCGATGATGCAATCAGAGATGCCGCGCAAATACTGGCGCAATCTGCCGGAGGCCACGCTGATCCAGCCGTTGATTAACAGTGCCGCGGCGCGCACACAAAGCATGGTCGACCACGCCGCGACCGATCCGCGCAAACATCGCAAGCTGACTCCGGCCGCAGCCCCCATGATCAACAGCGGCACGCTGGACCAATTGCGCCAGCAAGCCGCGCACTGCAAGGATTGCCCGCTGTGGCAACCCGCCACACAAACGGTGTTTGGTGCCGGGAATGCCAAGGCGCGCTTGATGTTGGTGGGCGAACAACCGGGCGATCAAGAAGATCTGGCCGGCCAGCCTTTTGTCGGCCCGGCCGGACAATTGCTCGACCGCGCGCTGGACGAAGCCGGGCTGGATCGGGGCAGTCTGTATGTGACCAATGCGGTCAAGCATTTCAAATTTGAATTACGCGGCAAACGGCGTATCCACAGCAAACCGGGATTACGCGAAATGGCGGCCTGCCAACATTGGCTGGACAGCGAGATCGCTACAGTAAAGCCGGAGCTGCTGGTGGCTTTGGGAACCACGGCCGCGCAAGCGCTGCTGGGGCATGGTGCCACGCTCAAACAATATCGCGGGCAATGGACCGCGCTGGAAGACGGCCGCAAGGTCTGGGTGACGGTGCATCCGTCGTACTTGCTGCGCCTGCCCGACCCGGCGGCCAAAGCGGCGGAATACGCGCAGTTTGTGGCTGACCTGCGCCAGGCAGCGGCGGCGCTCAAGGCGCTGGTCTGACCCTTACGCCAGCGCCAGCGCCGCATGCATTACATCTTGCCTGGCCCCACCCGCTCATGAAACTCGGCAATCGACTCGGTGGAATAGCGCAAAAACTTCTGGTCGCGCGGCATAAAATCCACCTCCACCCAGTCGGGTTTGAACTCCAGCATCATATGCACGTGCTCGGGCGGCTTGGGCAGCGGCGTATCGATGGCCGAGGCAAACGGGTGCACCAGCTCGGGCCATTCGGCGTCATACACCCACAGCGCGGTACCGCACTCGCCACAAAAAAAATGCCGCTCGCCACTACTGATATGCGCCTGCTTGTCCTCCGGATTCTGCACTCGCGCGTGATACATCTTGATATGCGCTTTACCTTTGATATCGAGCGTGTTGTACAGCGCCCCCAGATTGATGGCATAACCGCCGCCGCCTTGGGTTTTGCGGCAAATGCTGCAATAACAACGTTGGTAGGGATAAGGATGCGGTGACTCCACTTTGAACGACACCGCGCCACATTGGCAGGAACCTTCCAGCAGCATAAAAAACACTCCTTGGTTTGATTCGGTAATGACCAGGCCGGGCTGGCTGGTGCAACATCAGGTGGGAAACGCCGGGCAGACCAGGGTTCCCGTCCTTCGGCGTACAGGCTTTTTGCACTAGTGATCAGGCCGTGGCTGGCTTAAAATCACATCATTTCGTTCGGTACAATCAAATAAGCAATCAACTGCTGATTGCTCAGGCTGATGACCCGAGCGGTTTCTCTTTCTGTTTTATAGCTAGAACCGCGGTGCTGCGCGCCCGGTGTGGGGTCCGCAATGGGGTCATGGTTACTCAAGGCATTGATACTGGTGCCGATTTTATTGTCTGTGCTGTACGTGCATTTTCGTGGCCGCGAGCGCCACAAGTTCTTCAAGCAATTGTTTGATCACTCGGCCTTTGTCGCGCCGGTCAACGTGCTGATGTATCTGTTTTCCCGCGTGCCGACCACGCCCTATATTCCGGTCAGTTATTTCAAAGACCTGGAGGTGATCCAGGCCCATTGGGAAGTCATCCGCGCCGAAGCCGAAGCCTTGCACAACGCCCAGCAAATCCGCGCTGCCCAGCACAATGACGACGCCGGTTTCAATTCATTTTTTTTAAATTTGGCTGGAAGCGTTTTTTTATTTAAAGTGGTATGGCGACAGCATCCCAGCGCGGAACAGCTTTGCCCCAGAACCGTGGCGCTGGTGCGTGATTTGCCGTCGATCAAAGCCGCGATGTTTGCCTATTTGCCGGTAGACGGAAAACTCAATCCGCACCGCGATCCCTTTGCCGGTTCTTTGCGTTATCACCTGGCCTGATTACGCCGAATGATGATCGCTGTTTTATTTCGGTGGACGGTGAGCGCTATAGCTGGCGCGATGGCGAAGGCGTGGTGTTTGATGAAACCTATATCCATTGGGTAGAAAACAAGAGCGGTAAAGACCGTTTGATTTTCTTTGCTGACCTTGAGCGCCCGATGAATAACCGCATCATGCAGGCGTTTAATGGCTGGATCGGGCGCAATCTGGTGGCGCAGGCGGCTTCGCCCAATCAGGACGGCGACAAGGTGGGCGCGATCAGCAAATTGTTCCGCTATGCCGATTTGATGGGTCAGCAACGGCGGCGTTTTAAACGCTGGAATCCGCGCGTATATAAAATCACGCGTATTGCGTTGATAGTGGCGGTAATCGCTTTGATTTACTGGCTTTAATCGCCAGCCACAAATATTCATTAGTCATAAAGCGTAGGTTGCGGCCTACGCTTTTTTTATGTCTGGTCTTGCCCTGTATTAGTGCGGAGGACGACTTAGCGAATCGACGCGTCTACGTATAGTTCATCTCACGGACTGGCCAATGCCAGCCACTCTTTTCAATAAAAAAAACAAGGTGAACAATATGCGTAAATACGCCATCCAGTCGCTGATTGCTGCCGCACTGATCGCTGCTCCGGCTGTGAGCTTTGCCAAGCTGACCCACGAAGAATACAAGACGCGCAAAGACTCCATCGACCAACGCTATGACGCCGCCAAAGACCAGTGCAAGTCGCTGTCCGGCAACGGCAAAGACGTGTGCCAGGAACAAGCCAAGGCCGACCGCGATATCGCCGTCGCTGACCTCGACGCCCAAGACAAGAACACCGACAAGGCCCGTAGCGATGCCGCTAAACAACGCGCCAAGTCGACCTATGCCGTAGCCGACGAAAAGTGTGGCGGTCTGGCCGGTAACAACAAGGACGTCTGCAAGCAAACCGCCAAGGCTGATCGCGATAAGTCGCTGGCCGATATCGATGCCAACAAGGATCGCTACAAGGCAACCGCCAAGGCTGACCAGGAAAAGAACGACGCTGACTACAAAGTGGCCAAGGAAAAAAATGCGATGCATTTGCTGGCGACAAAAAAGGATAGCTGCGTGAAAGAAGCCAAGGCCCAATACAACCAGTAATGGCGTGCGGGCTGCTGTAGCGCAGCCAGCAACCTGACTACCCTACAACAGCCCCAAATGGCAGTGGTTTAAGACCCGCTGTATTTGGGGCTGTTTTGTTTGCCAGGCTCCGCTGGC
>BBFD01000108.1 GCA_001313065.1 Silvimonas sp. JCM 19000 | reverse complement strand
TCAGCGCTGCGGTCCCGCGCCAGTCTGTCGTTATCCACGTTGCTATCGGCAGGCGGCGTGGTTCGTTGAAACGAGCCATCGGGCTGCACTTTTTTTTGCCAGCCATCGCCTTTGTCGTAGCGATATACATTGCCGTCCTTGCCCGCATACACGTTGCCATTAGCATTGACCACGCCACCATGCGTCACATCGCCAGTCGAGGCATCGTAATGCACGTAGCCACGGCCGTTGGCATCGCCACCTGCGCCGCGCGTATTAAAGCCGCCCGCGGCGGTTGCGCCTTGATTGGTGCGGGTGGTGACACCGCCGCTTTGAGTTACCCGGCCCGTATTGGTGTTGATCGTGGTTTTGCTCACGGCGGCGCCCGCATTGCCGGTCCACGGATTACCGGCAGCGCCGCCCTGCCCGGCCACAATGCGCCCGGTTTCGGGGTTGTAACGCGCGCCGCCAGCGCGGGCGGTGGTGGTGCCGGTGTAGGCATTGGTGTTGTAACCGGCATAGCCCACGCCATGCCCCCCCGGTGGCCTGGTTATAAAAAAAACTGCCACGCACGCCGCTGCCATAATTGCCGGTCCACGGATTCGACCATACCGCGCGCGTACCCTGCGCCACGGTATTACCCCAGCGGCCATAGACATTGCCCACAGCAACGCCGCCTCCCCAGTAATACGGCGACGGCCCATACCAGCCATACCACGGCCCCCAATACGGCCCATACCAGGCCGAGGCCCACGCCCAGCCCGCGACAAAGCCAAAAGTCCAGCCTACAAACGGGTCGTAGCCAAACGCCACGTTATAGCCGTAGGTAGCCGGGCAGCCGTACCAGACGTCACCGATCCAGGCATCGCAAACATAGCCGGTGCCGTAGACCACGGTGCCGCCACTGACCACGGTGCCGTAATAGCCCGGCGTATAGCCGACATACACCACCTGGCCGGAAGAGCCATACACGCGCACATAGGTCACGTAATGCAAGGGCGAAGCGGGCGGAATGGTATAGATGACGGCGGGCACGCTGGTGGCGACTTCCCACGGCCCGGACGGCAACGGCGATTTGAACCAGACCCCGTTCTGTACTGCATAGAACTCGCTGTCGGTCACCCGGATGACCGGCACCGCCGTGTTCCAGGCATAGGCCAGCGGTGTGTTATCGATGGGTTTGAACTGCGCATTACCACCGTCGTAGCTCACGCTGAGATGCGCTTGCTGGCGATTGACCGTCGCCGTTTGCGGAATCGAATTGGCGATCAGCGATTCGCGTGCTTCCGGCGTTCCGGGGATGGACGCCAGCACCGAGCCCTTGGCGCTCTCGGACGGAATTTTCAAAAAAATCGTCCGGCAGTTTATCGCCCGCCACCCAGGCCCACGGCCCTTTGCTGGCCGGTGCGCTAAACCAGCGACCCGACAACAACACATACCAGGTGGTGTCGCCACTGCCATCGGCTTGGTCGATGATGACGTCAGACGCGGTATTGCTGATATAGGCCAGGTTGGTGCCGGCAATCGGCTCAAAGCGCGGCTCACCGTCGATCATGATCAGTTCGGCCGGGCTGGTGGCGGTGTAGATATCGGGATATTTACCCGCTGCCAACGTCTTCTTCATCGCTTCGGGCGGTTTATCCATCACGTCGACCAGCTTGGCGGCCACCGCTTGCTGCATCGCCTCGGTCAGGCCGGCGGGCACTGATTTGACCGGCAACCAGGCGCTGGTCGGCCCGCTGGATGTAGCCCAATGCCCGGCAAAGTACAGATACCAGGCGTTGTTCTGCACCAGGATCAAGGAGCGGGTATTGATTACGCGCTGCACCCCGGCAATGCGGGTAGGCTTGAGCGCGGGTTCGCCATCGATCAACACCAGCAAGGCGGGCTCAAACGAAAACAGGATTTGTGGCGGCGAGTTATTAACCGGCACCGACGCCACTTTCTCATCAGCACGATTGATGGCCAGCGACGCTCCAGTTGATCCAGCCCCACCACCAGCGTTTTTTTGCGGCACAGCCTTGCGGATGAGAGCCAGATAGTTGGCTTCATTGTCGGGCTCGGTCGGAAAGCTGGCTTTGTCGACATTGATATTGTCCAGCCGTACCGTGCGCGCGGTTTTGTCCGTCAGCGTTTGCGCTGACACCCACGCCACGCCATAGGCCAGTAGATCATGCTTTTTTTGCCATCCGGCCCGGTGCTGCTGCCTTTTTTTTGACGGCGACGGCCATGCGTGCATTCAGCTGGTTGCTTGCCAGTTATCCAGCTGCGGTTGGTACAGCGTGAGCGTGGTGCCGTCGACGGTAAATTGATGTGGCCACGGTTTGGCAGCGGGCGCACTCGCCGCGTGGGCGCTACTGACCAGCAGCCAGCCGGTAAGGATCAACGCCATCCAGCGTATCGATTTCAACATGCTATTCCCTTGCAACAAGTCATAAGGCGGGCCGCGCTGTGCCGCGCGATGTGACTTAGTTGTAATGCAGGGCGTTACGCTTCTCCAGGTCAGATATGTAAAAGCTGCACGCGCATGGCCGGGGCGGCATGACGTTCGTCAGCTGGCGCCCTGCTCCCGGCTTGACCGCAGACGGGTCGATCTATATCTTGCGATATATGTCGTACGATATATTTTATGAAATACCCAAGGAGCAATCCCATGCGTCAATTCTTTGAAGAAATGCGCCGTAAACATCACGAATTCCATCGCAACCACGGCCATCACGGCCATCACATGATCGGGCGTGGCGGCCATCGCGGCGGCCCGTTTGGCGGTCGCGGCCATGGCGGCGATGACGAAAGCGAACTCGGTGGTCGCGACTTTCGCGGCGGCCGCAAGTTGTCTTCGTCCGATCTGCAACTGATCATCCTGGCCCTGCTGGAAGAAAGCCCGCGCCACGGCTACGAAGTGATCAAAGCGCTGGACGAGCGCACCAATGGTTTTTATGCCCCCAGCCCCGGCATGGTGTACCCGGCGCTGACTTATCTGGAAGAACTGGGCCACGCCACCGTCGAACAAGAAGGCAGCAAAAAAGCGTTACAGCATTACCGATGAGGCCGCACGCATCTGGATGCCAACCGCCATATCGTCGAAGCCATCATGGGCAAGCTGACCTGGCTGGGCGAAAAAAATGGACCGCATCCGCGAAGTGTTTGGCGATCGCGGTCGGCATCCGGCCGAAGGCCCGTTTAGCCCGGTACTGGAAGCGGTGCGCATCAAACTCAAGCGGCTGATGCTGAGCAAGATCGGCGCGGCCGCGGATGAACAGGCGCGTGTAGCCCGTATTCTGGACGAGGCCATCAGCAAGATCGAAAGCGGCCAAGGCTAAGCGCATTGCTTACGGAATGATCCTAGATAACGCTGGATTATTTACATAAAAGCTCGGGTCTTTGTAAAAAAAACCTCACCTAAGCTAAGTGAACCGCTCAATCGTGTTCATAAGGCCAACCGTGATTGCACCCTTTTCCGCGCGCTCGATCGCCCGTGCTACTACCCTCGCCGCCGCCTGATGCTCAGCAGCACCGGGGCGCGTGCGGACGGATCAGTTTTCATGATCCGCAAGACGGCGCGTTTGACGTCAGCGACTATTTGCTCAACCACAAAGGCTTTTTTGCCGGTTCCAACAGTCATCACTGAGCCCGCGATCGGTTATGGCGGCGGCCTGGGCTTGCTGTTTTTTTTGATGAATCGATGGCCGAGGCCGGTGCCAAGGCCAAAGAAACCGGCATTATGGAGCCGCCCAACATCACCGGTGTGGGCGCCGCCGGCACCGAGAACGGCACCTGGGGCGCCGGCCTGATGCATTTTCATACCTGGGACGGCGACCGCATTCGCTACCTGGGCGCCATCGGCAAGACCAATCTTAATACCGAGTACTACGGCTTACTGAACAACGCGCGCTCTTATCAATTGAATGGCACGTTTCTGATGCAGCAGGTGCTGTTCCGCCTCGGCAGCACGCCGTGGTTTATCGGGCCGCGCTACACCTATTTTTTTCTGCTGAGGCGCGCTTCACCGGCCCCATCGCGCAAGAACTGCCCAATCCTGAGCACGATATGACCATAGGCAAGGGCGGCGTCGTGGTCGATTACGACACGCGCGACAATATGTTCTTCCCCAATAAAGGCACCTACGGCGAACTCGAAGCCCAATACGCCCGCGGCGGCCTCGGTAGCGACCGTGATTTTGATAGCTACAATCTGCGCGTATTTACCTGGCTGCCCTTGAGCAAAGACTTTGTGCTGGGCTTACGCGGCGCGACCAAATTCACCAGCGGTGACGTGCCCTTTTATGCCCAGCTATATCGACCAACGCGGGGTGCAACGCGGACGTTATCAAGACAAGAACGCCGTGATGGCCGAAGCCGAATTGCGCTGGAATGTAGACCCGCGCTGGTCGGTATTGGGCTTTACCGGTGCGGGCCGGGCTTATGGCAAGTGGCATTCGTTTAGCGACGCTGAGACACCGGTGGCCTATGGGGCCGGGTTTCGCTATCTGATTGCGCGCAAGCTCGGCCTGGCAGTCGGCATTGATGCGGCGCATAGCAAAGAGCAGAACGCGTGGTATATCGAAGTCGGTAGCGCGTGGCGCTAAGCAGCGCGGGTCATGCGCCACCCTGTTGCTGCGTCGCTCGCGCTGGCTACGGTTGATCTTTGAAAAAAAATGCATAGGGTGGGTCAAGACCCACCCAACACAGCCTTGAACCACAGCGCAATTGCCGCGCACTTTGCAAGGTGGGTCACCACCTACCCCAGGGCTACATTGACAGCGCATCCGGCCGTGGCAGGGTGACCAATACAAGTCCGTAACGTGGGACTCGGCGCCGCGTCCAGCCCCATCACTCGAAGCATCAATCCAACGCTGGCCATAGCGTTTTCTGACCAAAGAACAAACGGTTATCGGTGAACTTGAGTTGCGTCAGCTGCAAGCGCCATATCTGGGCGCGGTGCAGGCGCGCTATGGGATGGCGGGCAAAGTAGATCTGCAATGCCGCGTCAGCCGCGGGCTTTTGCAGCGGCGTCGCCACCGCGCTGAACTGCATACCGCGAATTTCGCGCACGCCTTCAGGCTGACCGCAAATGGTGCCTGCCACATGTGGATTAGCCAGCATGTGTACGCCGTGCAAGGTGTCGGGGCTGGACAATATCAGTAGCGCGCGGGTCAGCGGATCAAATGCATAAAAACAACTGGCTGCCCATGCCACGCCGGCATGGCAAGTGGCCAGGCTGACCACATGGTGCTCGCGGATAAAGTCGATCATGCGGGGCGGGATAGCGGGCTCGGCAGTGGGTGGCATCGCGGATGGCCTTGATAATGTGTTGATCAGCGCAACAGCCCGGCACCTGGCCGGGCTGTCTGGCGTATGGCATGGATCCGGTTCAGAAGAACACGTGCCAGTAGTGCGAGAACGGCATGACCAGAAACAGCGCCGGCAACATATTGGCCACCGGAAACACCTTGATCCCGCAAATGCGCAAGCCGGTTGCCAGCATGATCATGCCGCCGGCGGCCGAGAAGTCCGACATCATGTCGGGCGTGGTCAGCGGCAGGATGGCGGCGGCGCCCAAGCCAGGCAAAGCTGGATGGCCAGCTGCGGAATGGCAATGGTGGCCACCGAATAGCCCAGCGACGTCGCAAAAAATGGCCGCAGTAAACAAGTCGAGGATGGTCTTGACGTACAGGATGGACGCGTCGCCCGTCATGCCCTCATGCATCGAACCAAAAAAATGCCGGTGCCGCTGGCGCAAAACATCACCAGAATGGCCACAAACTTAAGGATGAACTCTTCCTGGCTTAGCCCTTCCTGGGGCGGAAAAAAAACTTGTCGACGACGGTGCGGGCCTTGGCCCCCAGCTTGCCGATGGCGGTTTCAACGCACAGCATTTCGCCGATCAGCGCGCCCAGGATCAGCGCCAGAATCACAGCGGGCAAATACTTGACCTTGACGATCAGCACTATACCCAGCGCCATCGACGCCAGGCCAAAGGTCTGCGGCAAAGCCAGCCGCAAGCGCTCCGGTAAACGATTGCCTAAAAAAAACGCCCCGGTCGCGCCGCCCAATACCACGGCGGTGCCGTTTACAAATGGTCCAACGAGCATGCTAGAACCCCTTTATTTTTTTTAGAGTGTGACGCGTGCGGTAGCGGTGTGGACGTCTGCCTGCGCCACGGGCTCACCCCAACGCGGCAGATGTTTGACGTCCAGCCCGAACAGATCGAGCGCGCGACCGACGCTATGCATGATGATGTCGTCCAGCGTTTGCGGGCGTTGATACAGCGCCGGCACCGGCGGAAACACAATCCCGCCCATCTCGGTGACCGCCTGCATATTGCGCAGATGGCCCAGGCTGAGCGGCGTCTCGCGCGCCATCAGCACCAGCCGCCGCCGGTCTTTCAGCACCACATCGGCAGCCCGCGTCAGCAGGTTGTCCGACATGCAATGCGCGATCGCACTTAAGGTACGCATGGAACACGGCGCCACCAGCATGCCCAGGGTCTTGAACGAACCACTGGCGATCGACGCCCCCAGGTTTTCCAGCGGATGCACCACATCTGCCAGCGCGAGGACTTCTTCACGCGTGTAATCGGTTTCCAGCTTGCGCGTCATTTCTGCGCCCTTGCTGATCACCAGATGCACTTCTATCGATTGTGATCGCAATAACTGCAGCGCCTTGACGCCATACTGAAACCCCGTGGCTCCGCTGATGCCCACCACAATGCGCCGTGTTTCCATAACCGTTTCCTCGACTACTTAGTGCTTATTTAAAGTCAGGCAAAAAAAGCGCTTGACGTCGACTTCCTTGAACTTGCTACGTTGGAAGTGGCTCTTGAGGTGGAATGGCACCGTGCAATCGAAAATCGTTTTGCACGAGGTACCGGCCGCGATGATGCTGGGGCTGAATTCCGGAATCTGCGACGGATCCAGCGGATGGCAACGCACGCCAGGGATAAAGATGGTGCTGACGTCACCTTGATAACGCGTCTGCATGGCCCACAGCACGTCATTGGTATCAAACAGATCAACATCTTCATCCACCAACATCACGTGCTTGAGTTCGGGGAATGCCGCAAAAGCCAGCAATGCGGCCTGGCGCTGACGTCCTTCATCGCTTTCCACCACTTTGCGAAATTGCAGCACGGCCAGGTATTTGCCGCCGCCCGAGCTGTGCGCATACACATTCAGCAGCTTGCCCGGCATGGCGTTTTCGACCATGCCAGAATGCTGGCTTCGGTGGGAATACCGGCCATGCTCACGTGTTCTTCGCTCGGGCCGATGGTGGTTTGCAGTATCGGGTTGATGCGGTGGGTCACCGCTTTAACCTTGATGACCGGCACGGCAGCCTTGGCTTCCCCGGTATAACCAGGGAATTCAGGCATGGCTTTGCCAGTATTGGTGTTCTGATCTTCGCGCACCCGCACATTGGGCAGCAGCTCGCCTTCGATCACCACTTCGGCATGCGCAATGGCGCGGGCGTTAACGGTCAGACAGTTCACCAGTTCGACCGGACGGCCACGAATGGCACCGGCGACGGTCAGTTCATCAAAACCCAAGGGGGTGGTAGGCGGCTCAAAGCACGCGCCAATTTCAATGGCGGGGTCCACCCCCAGACTGATCGAAATCGGCAGTGGCTTGCCAGCGGCTTCGGCTTTCATGCGGAAGGCGTCCAGATGGCGGCCAGGCACAAAGTACATCGAGATTTCGTCGGCGCTTTGTATGCACAAGCGGTGTATGGTCACGTCTGATTCACCGGTTTCCGGATCAGAGGCGTAACACATGCCCATGGTGAAATACGGGCCGGCGTCTTCTTCGGTATTGGTGGGTGCGGGCAGCAGCGTGCGCAGATCAAAGCCGGGGTCGCTGGCCCGATGCACGACTTCCTGGCATTGCGCTTTGTCGGCGCCCACCAGCACCGGCGGCACCGGGTGCTTGACCGAATCCATCAGCAAGCGGCCCAGCCTGGCCGGTTCGCAACCCAGCAGATAGCCCACGCGTTCCCGCGAAGCCAGCAAGCCGATGGCCACACGGAAGTTATCAAAGCCTTTGACCTTGTTAAACACCATGGCCGGGCCTGGCGGGTAGGACGCATGCAAGTACCGCCCGCCCCCACGTAGCGATACACGCCAGACAGCTCGGCTTCGGGGTCTACTTCTACATCAGTGACCGCCAGTTGACCGGGCAGCTTTCTAATAGCGCCAATGCCGTACGCAAATCGCGCACGCCGTTTTTTTAATATTCAATTCTGGATTGCCGGACATGATTTCTCCACGAGATTCCAACACGGGTTAATTCGGGTGAATTCGAATTCGGAATGGAATATAGGCCCGTCCAAAGCTGGCAACCAAATACTGTTTTGGTGGGTAAAGTCATACCAAAACGGAATCGATTTGATGCCGCTGCGCTTGATTTAAATCAAAGTTGTGCCGGGCTTTAATTACCAGAATGCTAGCAAATTCAAGGCGTGCAGCTTGCATACCACGCAGACCGCGTCCAGAAAGCCCGTTGCTGGCGGCATAAAGCCATACCGTAATCGTGCGTTTCTGCGCGCGCCCTCTCAGACCGCTGCAATACCCGCCACCCCATTGCATTGTGATTCGGGCAGGGGCGGTTAATTGCTGCCGAATTGCAATGCGGAGTGGTCTTTTCTGCATTGAATATAAGTGGCCGTATTCAAGACCACCTTGTTGTGCCGATTTTTTAAGGGGTATTAAATTGAAAATAAATAGTAAACACGCCGTCGCATTGATTTTGCCATTGATGCTCTCTGCCGCCCTCGCTCACGCCGACGCGCCCACCGGTGTTGAAGTGCTGCATGTCACCCGCTACGCCGACGACAGCGAAGCCGGTTCTTTGCGCTGGGCGCTGGAAACCAATAACCAGGCGCCTGGCCATTACGCCATCGAGATCGATCCCGTTGGCAAAGCGCCGTATGTGATTGTGATCAAATCACCGCTGCCGCCGGTACTGGGCCCGGTTCGCATTGAAGGCACAGCCTGGGCGCATAGCGGCGAATATGTGGCGATTGATGGCTCCGGCTATATCGGCAGTGGCCCGCATGCCTGCCCCGGCGCGGTGCCCGGCCAGTTTGGCGCCAATGTCCGCACCACCACCAGCCCGGGTCTGGTACTGCGCGATACCCGGAACGTGGATATCAGCGGGATAGACGTGCGCAATTTCTGCATCGGCGTGCTGATCAATCGCGCGCATGACAACGTAATTCACGACAACCGCATCAGCGGCAACCACGGCGGCGCGGGCATCATGACCACCGGCGACGATGGCAAAGGCAACTCCACCGCCACCACCACCATCCACAACAAGATTCTGCGCAACGTGTTCAGCAATAACGGCGACGCCATGGAGCTAACGCGCGGCGCCGCCTACAACCTGATTGCCGATAACCACGTCACCACGGACGCCAGCAACGAAGAACCTCGCAAGGCATCGAGATCTTGTGGGGCAACGACAATATGGTGGTGCACAACTACTTTGCCGGGTATTCGGATGGCGTCCAGCTCAACTGGGGCAATCGCAACTTTATCTCGGGCAATACCTTTACCAATCTGTCGTCGGGTGTAACCCTGAGCGGCACCGGCAATATCGTCGACGGCAACATCATGACCGGCAACCGCGTTGCGGTTTCGGTACGGCCGCAAGGCAGCCCGCAGGCCGATGGCAGCCCTGGCATCAACCGTATCAGCGGCCCGGCGGTCAATCGCATAACGGCGAACACCATGTTCGACAACGGCAAGGACATCAAACGCTGCTTTGCCGGTGGCGCCTGCTTACCGGACCAGGCGGGCGCGATCGTGTTTGGCGTACCGGGGCTGGAACACGCCGTGTTTGTTGGCAATCGCGGCGGCGGCATCGACGGTGACGTGAGCAAACTGGAAACCATCTGCACCGATAGCAACAGCCCCGCCGGTTGTGAAGCAATGCCCAACCACAATCTGGCCGCACCCGTTCTGGAAAGCGCCCGTGCCGAAGGCAAGGCCGTGCTGGTCAGCGGTCGCATCAGCGGCCAGGCGGGCACGTTGTCGCGGGTGGAGTTGTTTGCCAACAGCAACGCCCACGCCACCGAAGCTGAACGCTACCTGGGCTTTGTGCTGGTGCCGCTGGATAACAACGGCACGGCCAGCTTCAGCATGCGCATCGACGGCAAAAAACACCGCCAATGTCACCGCCACGGTCACCTCGGTTGACGGCGCGACCTCGATGCTGAGCAAGCCGCTCGCCCTGCGCAAATAAGCGCCCTTCTGCACCGGCCTGTGTGGCCGGTGCTTTCTGCAAGGCAGAACCATCATGAAAAACCAACAACAAGCCCAGCGCCTGGCGCTGCTGGCAGCCATCTTTGCCGCCACTGCGGCGCTGGCGCAGGCAGAAGTCGAGATTTATGGCCGCATCAATATGGATATCGAAAACACCCTCAGCGGTGGCCCGACCGCCACATCGAGCATGCGGGTGGCCAACAATACCTCGCGTATCGGTTTTCGCGGCTACGACAAACTGGATAACGGCTGGAAGGCGATCTGGCAGGTCGAAAACGGCATCGCCTTTGGCACCACCACCACCGGCGGCAATTGGGGCAGCCGCGAGACGTTTGTCGGCATCAGCGCGCCCGAGTACGGCACGTTCAAGGCCGGCAATTTTCTGGTGCCGGTTGATGATCTGCATGGCATCGAAGGCAATATGTTCCAGTACGTGACCGGCATCAGCAACGACGCCACCTTGTGGTTAAACGGTGGCAGCCTGGCCACGGGCGGCTTTGACGTGCGCACCAGCAGTTCGATCAGCTATCAGACCCCGGATCTGCATGGCTTTAGCTCACGCATCCAGTATGCCTATGTGGCCGACAGCAATAACCAGAAAACCTCGGGCAGCGTCACCTCGGCCAATGCGGTGTATCGCAACGGCAATCTGATCGTGGCCTATGGCGGCCAGGCCAATCGCGGCATGCTGACCACCTCGTCCGGCTTTTACAGCAACGGCTATATGAATATGCTGGTGGGCGGTTACCAGTGGGGGCATTGGTATCTGGCGGCGCTGCTTGAGCATGACGAATTGCAAGACATCAACCGCAGCGGCAAAGATCGCGAGCGCAATTACGGCAGCGTGACTGCGCGCTACACGCTGGCACCGCGGCATATCCTGACACTGTTAAGCGGCAAGGCCAGCAACTGGACCGGCGACGCCGGCGTAGCCGAGAGCGATGCCACCATGAATTCGCTGGCCTACAACTATGTGCTGACACCACGGGCGCAGGTTTATCTGATTTACAGCGCGCTGCACAACGGCAAGAACGGCGCCTATGTGCTGGGTGGCAATGCCGCAACCAGCGCCCAGGCCGGCAGCCAGCATGCCGCCGTGCTGGGGATGTGGGAAAACTTTTAAAGCCGGTCAGACCGATGTGGTCTGATCCGGTAAAACCGCCACCACGCCGGGCATTGCCGAGGCGTGGTCGCTGGCGTGACAAGGGGTTCTCGTGGATTTAAAGCGTTTGCGCTATTTTTTGCGGCATCGTCGAACAAGGCTCCATCGGCAAGGCCGCGCGCGTGCTGAACATTGCGCAACCGCCGCTGAGCAAACGCCTGCAAGAGCTGGAAGACGAAGTGGGCGTAACACTGCTGACGCGCAATGGTCGCGGCATGACCCCCACGCCTGCAGGCTTGCATCTATATAAACGCGCCAGCGAAATGCTGCGCGAAATGGAAACCATCAAGCGCGAGACCATGTCGATAGGCACGGTGCGTAAACGTCGTATCCGTATTGGCGTGTCTTATCTGTTCAATGTTTATTTCCGGCCATTATTGCTGACGCTGTATCGCGACTATCCCGACGTCGAAATGGATGTGCTGGTTTCGGATACCAGCCAGCTCGAATTGTTTTTTGCAACAAAAAGCGGATTGATGTGGCCTTGATTCAAAGCCCGTATCAAACCGAAGGCTATGAAACCGTTAATCTGACGCCCGTAAAAAAACAGTGGCCGTGATCAGCAAAGCGTTAATGCCGATGCCACCGGCCAAGCCGTTTCCATTAAGCGCCATCGATCATTTGCCGCTGGTGCTGATCCGGCGCTTATCGGGCGCGGGCACGTACAACACCATTCAGGATCAGTTGCGTGCCATGGGCGCAGAACCCGGCAACGTGGTGCATGTGTCAGAGGCCGGACTGGTGCTGGATTTGCTGGACGGCGGCATGGCAGCGATGGCGCTGCTGCCGGAATCTGAAGTAGCGCATCGGGCCTTGCCGCATTGCCATGTGGTCGAGGTTTACCCGGCGCCGATGTTGTTCTTTCCCGCCGCGGTCAAACTGACCAGCACGCCGGAAACGCCCGAAGTGATGGATATTGTGCGGCGCGGCTATCCGCTGGAATAGACACGCCCTCACGCGCTGGCG